>CBDUDY010000057.1:0-12079 GCA_965366055.1 uncultured bacterium | reverse complement strand
TTTGTTTTTTTGTTTGTTGGCATTATTTAAAAAATTAAATTATTTTTAGATTTAATCTGATTTTCATTAATCAGGTAAATCGATTCGATTCGTGGTATATTATTGAGATTACTGATGATAGATTCCACATGATCTTCAAAGTTTTGAACTCTCAGAAAGTAATCTACTTTTTTGAATTCACCTAGAAGATATGAAGTGGTAGATACTTCAAATAAATCTGAAGTTGCCTTAAGACTATCACTAATTGTGCCCAAGTCGATGATTGTTTTGTTTTGAATTAAATCCCATATAGAATCATACTCTATGTTTTCATAAGAAAACCTAGAAAAATAACTCTCGCCATTGGTTGATTTAAGGTGGATGTCTTCTATATTTCTGCTTAATAAAATGGGTAATTTCTCATTAATTAAATAAGCAAGGTGGTAGTCTTCTAGTGACGTATGCAATGCAATTAAGCTATAAGGAGCATCGTCAAAAAAATCTAGATTTAATTTATGAACAACCATTTGATTCAAAATTAAATTCAAAGGTAAGAATTTTTGGAGGTAATTAATAAAAAGTGTTAAATCACTTAACGTAAACTTAATATTGGAAATATTGATTATGCGTTTGCTAAATTAATTGCCTTTTGTCATTTTTTCTTGTAAAGCAAAATATGTCCTTTGTGACGCTTTCTCTTCGGCTTTTTTCTTAGAGGAAGCTCTTGCTTTCGAAATTACTTTCCCATCTATACTTAATTTTACGCCATAAAGTCGTTCGCCATTTATGCCATTGTCTTCAAATACATCATAGAAAAAAGCTTTCTTTTCTTTCTGACACCATTCGATGACCAAGCTTTTATAGGATGTTATTTTTCCTTCGAGTTTACTAATGTCAACATAGGGTGCGATAACGCGGTTTTGTATAAATTTTTCACAAAATGAATATCCGAGATCTAAGTAAATAGCTCCTACTACTGCTTCAAATATGTTGCCGTGAATATTGTCGCCAAATTGGTTAAGAGCAACCTTACTTTGCACAAGATCTTTGAGATTTAAATCTTTGCCAAGAGTATTAAGATGCTCGCGACTGACAATTTTTGAACGCATCTTTGTAAGGTATCCTTCGTCACCATTAGGTGCTTTTTCATATAAATGTGCAGCAATTATTGCGCTAAGCATAGCATCTCCTAAGAATTCAAGACGTTCGTAATTTACAGCATTTCCGTTTGCATCTATTCCACTTGCTGATCTGTGGGTGAAAGCAGCTCTATAAAATGCGAGGTTTTGGGGTTCAAAACCAAGTATTTTGGTAATTGCAGTAAAAAAAATCCCGTCTTCTTGAGAACGGGATTTTTTAAATATGTTTTTAAGTATTCTCATTCAATGTCTAGTCGATAACTTTCTTAAATAATACACATGCGTTATGACCTCCAAAGCCGAAGGTATTGCTCATTGCTACATTTACTTCACGATGCTGTGCTTTGTTAAGTGTCAAATTTAGAGAAGGATCAATATTTGGATCTACAACTTCATGATTGATCGTTGGAGGAACAATTCCGTATTTGATTGCAAGAATAGAAGCAATTGCTTCAATTGCACCTGCCGCACCCAAAAGGTGACCTGTCATGGACTTTGTAGAGTTAATATTGATATCTTTTGCGTGTTCGCCGAAGACTGCTGTAATAGCTTTTAGTTCTGCTACATCACCAAGTGGTGTAGAAGTTCCGTGAGTATTAATGTGATCTACTTGGTCTGGCGTCATTCCTGCATCCTTCAAAGTATTTTTCATGACCGCAATTACTCCAATTCCTTCCGGATGTGGAGCAGTAAGATGGTATGCATCAGATGACATTCCACCACCACCTACTTCGCAGTAAATCTTTGCGCCACGAGCTTTTGCGTGCTCATATTCTTCAAGTACTAATGCACCAGCTCCTTCGCCAAGGACAAATCCATCTCTAGTCGCATCAAAAGGACGCGAAGCTGTTTTTGGAGAGTCATTGCGAGTAGAAAGTGCGTGCATAGAATTGAATCCGCCCATTCCTGAAATCGTTACTGCCGCTTCTGATCCGCCGGAAATAATTACATCGCACATGCCTAATCTGATATAATTGTATGCATCAATTAAAGCATTTGCTGAAGATGCACATGCTGAAACTGTGGTATAATTCGGTCCCATATAGCCATTACGCATTGAGATATGAGCCGGAGCAATATCTGCAATCATTTTAGGAATAAAGAAGGGATTAAATTTGGGAGTACCATCACCTTTGGCGTAGTACATCACCTCATCTTGAAAAGTCTGAAGACCTCCAATTCCAGCACCCCAAATTACACCAACGCGATATTTATCAACGTTTTCGCTAGTAATTCCAGCATCCTTAATAGCTTCGTCACTAGCTGCCACTGCGTATTGTGCAAACTTATCTAATCTACGGGATTCTTTGCGATCCATATAGTCTTCGATATTGAAGTTTTTTACCTCACAAGCAAATTTTGTCTTATGCTTTTCGGTATCGTAGTATGTAATTGGAGCTGCACCACTTTCTCCATTGATCAATGCATTCCAATATTCTTGAACTGAATTTCCAATTGGAGTTAGAGCGCCTAAACCCGTTACAACAACTCGCTTTAATTCCATGAGTACCTTTGTTTATTTTCTGTTTTAAAGTAATAAAACCCATACAATCCTTATGCATAAATCGACAAAAAGAATGATGGGAGTCACTTTATATATATTGTTGCCCTAAAAGAAGGATCAATAACTTTTGAAAAAAATAATAAAACACCTGCAGCACGGATGCGGCAGGTGTAAATATTATTATTTTTTAGCTTCTTCTATATAAGAAATCGCTTGACCTACAGTAGCAATGTTTTCAGCTTGGTCGTCTGGAATTTGGATGTCAAATTCTTTTTCAAACTCCATGATCAGTTCAACTGTATCCAAAGAGTCAGCTCCTAAATCATTTGTGAAGCTTGCTTCTGTTACAACTTCGTTTTCGTCAACGCCTAATTTATCTACAATAATCGCTTTAACTCTTGATGCAATGTCTGACATAATCTTTAATTTTAAAATTTAATTTGTTGGCAAAAATAAAAAACTTTATTTGATTAACTACCTTTCGTTAACAAATGTGTCGACTAAATTAAAAAAATATTTTCACAAACTCTCCGAAAATAATTAATTGTGATAAATATTGTTTTTTTTTGCAAGTTAAACTGTACCTCTTCATGAAAAAAATTGTAATTTTTGCTTCCGGTTCCGGCTCCAATGCTGAGAAAATCATGCAATATTTTGAAAAACATCCAAAAGCAGCTGTTGCAGCTGTGCTTTCTAATAAAAGTGATGCTGGAGTTCTTTCTATTGCCAAAAACTACAATGTGCCGACACTAGTATTTTCTCGAGAAGAGCTAAATGATTCTCATGTTCTAGAATATCTTCACGGCATTCGTCCAGATTTAATAGTTTTAGCCGGATTTCTGTGGAAATTTCCAAAATCAATAATCGAAGAATATCCAGGTAAAATTGTTAATATCCATCCTGCTTTATTACCAGCCTATGGAGGGAAAGGCATGTACGGACTTAATGTGCACAGAGCAGTTGTGGAAGATCGCGCTACTGAAACTGGTATTACTATTCATTACATAAATGAATTTTATGATGAGGGGGCGACAATTTTTCAAGATACAGTTATACTTAGTGGAAATGAAACGCCAGAAGAAGTAGCCGCAAAGGTTTTGAAATTAGAACATACTCACTTTGCTCAAGTTATAGATAGAATTCTCAATAAATAAATAGAATATTTTGCACGACGTACACATTTATACTGATGGAGCTGCCAAGGGTAATCCAGGTCCCGGAGGATATGGAGTAGTAATGGAATGGGTAGGAAAACCTTACAAAAAAGAATTTTACGAAGGATTTAGATTCACGACCAATAACAGAATGGAGCTTCTAGCTGTTATTGTCGGGCTTGAAAAACTAAAAAATAAGGATACTAGGGTTTTGGTAATTTCCGATTCAAAATATGTAGTAGATTCTGTGGTAAAGAAATGGGTTTTCGGTTGGGAGAAGAAAGGATTCGTAGGAAAAAAGAACCCAGATTTGTGGCAACGTTTTTTAAAAGTGTATCACCTTCATAAGGTAGATTTTAAGTGGATAAAAGGACATAACAATCATCCTCAAAATGAGCGATGTGATGAACTTGCGGTGGCTGCTGCGTCGCAAAAAAATTTAGTTGCAGATGCCTATTATGAAAATGAAGGAAAGAAACTTTTATGATAATATTGACCTTATAATGCTTTGCAATTTTACAACTTATAAAGTATCTTTGCCCCTTAATTTAAAACCAGAAAATGAACAAATTACTCATTGTTGGAACTGTTGCATTTGACGCTATTGAAACTCCCTTTGGTAAGACTGATAAAATTCTCGGTGGTGCTGCGACTTATATAGGACTTTCTGCATCTTTTTTTGATGTAGAATCAGCTATAGTTTCTATTGTTGGAGATGACTTTCCGGAAGAATATATGCAGGTCTTAAAAGACAGAAATATTGACCTTTCAGGATTAGAGGTTGTTCCAGGCGGGAAAACATTCTTTTGGAGTGGACGTTACCACAATGATTTAAATACTCGTGATACTTTAGAGACGCAACTTAATACTTTGGCAGATTTCCAGCCAAAGGTTCCTGAAAAGTTCAAAAACTCAGAAATTGTAATGTTAGGAAATCTTCACCCACTTGTACAGAGTAGTGTGCTAGATCAAATGACAGAAAAACCAAAGTTAGTGGTACTTGATACGATGAACTTTTGGATGGACTGCGCTTTACCTGAATTAATGGATGTTATTAAAAGAATTGATGTACTAACCATCAATGATGAAGAAGCACGTCAACTCTCTGGTGAATATTCACTAGTAAAAGCTGCTGCTAAAATTCATAAAATGGGTCCGAAGTATGTTGTAATTAAAAAAGGAGAACATGGCGCTTTATTGTTTCATGATGAAGAAGTATTTTTCGCTCCGGCATTACCATTAAAAGAAGTTTTTGATCCAACAGGAGCAGGAGATACCTTTGCAGGAGGATTCGCAGGATTTATAGCGCAAAGCAAAAATGTTTCATTTGGAAACTTAAAGAATGCTGTAATTTTTGGTTCGAATATGGCTTCTTTCTGTGTAGAGAAATTTGGAACAGAAAGAATGGAACAACTTACCAAAGAGGAAGTAAGTAGTAGATTACAACAATTTCGAGCATTAACGCAATTTGATATTGCACTTCAATAATTAGTACAGGTACGACCTGCAGCCTCGGAAACGGGGCTTTTTTATTCCTAAGAATTAATAAATACAAATACAACAATACCCTCATGAGCGACGCAATAAAACATGAATGTGGAATAGCTTTTCTTAGATTATTAAAACCACTAGAGTATTATAAAGAAAAATACGGAACTGCATTTTACGGAATTCAGAAGATGTACCTCTTGATGGAAAAGCAGCACAATCGCGGACAAGATGGTGCAGGTTTGGCTAGTATTAAATTAGACGTCGAGCCAGGCGAGCGTTATATTAGTAGAATTCGATCTAATGATGGTCAAGCTATACAAGATATCTTCAAGCAAATAAATGAGCGTGTCAATGGAGAGATGCTAGCAAATCCAGAATATGCTGACGATGTAGCACTCCAGAAAAAGAATATTCCTTATGTGGCGGAAGTTTACTTAGGTCACGTGCGATATGGAACTTTTGGTAAAAACAATGTTGAGAGTGTTCACCCTTTTCTTCGTCAGAATAACTGGATGCATAGAAATCTAATTGTTGCGGGTAACTTTAATATGACAAATGTTGCTGAACTTTTTAGTAGTCTGATTGAACTTGGACAACATCCAAAAGAAATGGTTGATACCGTTACTGTAATGGAAAAAATCGGACATTTCTTGGATGATGAAGTTACAGATTTATATCAAGAATGTAAAGTGAATGGTCTTTCAAAGAGGGAAGCTTCACCAGTAATTGCCGAGAAACTTGATGTTGCCAAAATTTTGAAAAGAGCCTCAAAAGGCTGGGATGGAGGTTATGCTATGGCGGGAATGTTTGGTCATGGTGATGCTTTTGTTTTCCGCGATCCTGCGGGAATCAGACCTGCATACTTTTATAAGGACGATGAGATTGTAGTGGTTGCCTCAGAAAGATCTGTTATTCAAACGGTTTTCAATTTAGAATTTGAGCAAATCGAAGAATTAAAACCTGGAAATGCGATCATTGTAAAAAAGAACGGAGATGTTTCAGAACAAGAAATTATTACACCAACCGTAAAAAAAGCGTGTTCTTTTGAAAGAATTTATTTCTCGAGAGGGAGTGATGCAGAGATATATAGAGAACGTAAAATGTTGGGGAGATTAATTCTTCCTGCTGTACTTGAAGCTATAGATAATGACACAGATAATACGGTCTTCTCTTATATTCCAAATACAGCCGAAACTTCTTTTTACGGAATGGCCGAAGCAGCACAAGATTTCTTGAATCAGCGTAAGAATAAATACATACTTGAAAATCGTAGAAAGCTTACTGCAGAAACGTTACAAGAACTTCTAGCGGTAAAAATTAGAACCGAAAAGATTGCAATTAAAGATGCGAAATTAAGAACATTCATTACAGAAGATAAAAGCAGGGATGATCTTGTTGCACACGTTTATGATATCACTTATGGTGTAATCAAGCCAACAGACAACTTGGTAATTATTGATGATAGTATCGTGAGAGGAACTACCTTGAAAATGAGTATTATCAAAATGATGGACCGATTGAAACCAAAACGTATTGTTGTAGTTTCTTCTGCTCCGCAAATACGTTATCCTGACTGTTACGGAATAGATATGGCAAAACTGGAAGGTCTTGTAGCTTTTAGAGCTGCCTTAGAGCTTCTTAAGGATAGAAACCTTTATCATATAGTTGATGAGGTTTATGCAAAATGCAAGGCGCAAGAAAATTTGCCAGATGTTGAGGTAATAAATTATGTTACAGAAATTTATGCTAATTTTTCAGATCAAGAAGTTTCAGATAAAATAGCAGAAATGCTAAGTTCGCCAGAAGTGAAAGCTGAAGTAAAAATCATCTTTCAAACTGTTGAAAATTTGCATATTGCTTGTCCAAAGAATCTTGGCGACTGGTATTTTACAGGAGATTATCCAACTCCTGGAGGAAATAGAGTTGTAGGTCGCGCATTCATGAATTTCTACGAAGGGAAGGATGCAAGAGCATATTAAATAGCTTACAGATGTCAAGATTGGCCTTTAAACGATTTTTAAAGTAGTTTGTCTATTTTAATTGTTCTAACTAAAGTGCTTTTATACATTTGAAGAACCATAAAATTAGTAGGTTAAATTTATGGTAGATTTGGGGCAAAAAGACGAAAGCAATTTCGTCTTTTTTTGTGGCCTAAAGTCAAAAAAAATACCGTAACAAATTGCTACGGTATCCTTTATGATATAATAATGTGTTGAAAGATTATTTTGCAGCAGCGTATCTTTTAGAAACTTCATCCCAGTTTACAACATTAAAAAATGCTTGGATATAATCTGGTCTTCTGTTTTGATAGTGTAGGTAATAAGCATGCTCCCAAACATCCATTCCCAAGATTGGAGTTCCCTTGCAGTCCATTCCTGGCATAAGAGGATTATCTTGATTTGGTGTTCCACAAACAGAAAGTTTTCCTCCGTTTACGCAAAGCCAAGCCCATCCGCTACCAAATTGTGTTGCTCCGGCAGCAGCAAATTTCTTTTTGAATTCTTCAAAAGATCCAAATTCTGAATCAATTGCAGCTTTCAATTCTCCTGTTGGCTCACCGCCACCGTTTGGTGACATGATTTCCCAGAATAAATTGTGGTTGTAAAATCCACCTCCGTTATTACGGACCGCTTTATTGTTCATATCTAGGTTTGATAGAATATCTTCGATAGATTTTCCTTCTAGATCTGTACCTTCAATTGCTGCATTAAGATTGTTTGTATAAGCAGCATGGTGCTTAGTATGATGGATTTCCATAGTTCTTGCATCAATATGCGGTTCTAGAGCATCGTATGCGTACGGTAATTGTGGTAATTCAAAAGCCATAATATGTTTTTTTAAGTGATTATAAAATATTTTATTCAAATTTAAACATTTAACTTTGGAAAGAGAAGGCATTAAAGTTATTATTTTATCAAAGTTCCAGCTTGAAAACTGCGAATGATCTCCAAAATTTTGATTTAATTAGTTGTAATTATTGTCAATATCCTACTTTGCGCATTCTCGGCAAATTTCCTAAAATATTTATTACTGCGCTATGCGAAGACCTTCATTTTCAATCTACGACGCTTCGGCCGGATCCGGAAAAACTTATACATTAGTTAAAGAATATCTCAAAATTCTCTTCTCTTCTAATAAAAATGATGCCTACAAAAATATTCTAGCCATCACATTTACAAACAAAGCTGTTCATGAGATGAAAAGCCGAATTGTAAATAGTCTTTCAGAATTGGCAAAAGATGAGGTTGGACCAAAGTCGAAAAATATCATGAAGGATTTGATGTGTGATGTCGCAATGACTGAGCAGCAAGTTCGTGACAAGGCAAGAGCAATTATCAAGCATATAATTCACAATTATGCCGCTTTTGATATTTCTACAATTGATAAATTCACTCATAAAGTAATTAGAACTTTTGCATTGGATCTTGATCTTCCGGTAAATTTTGAAGTATCTCTGGACACAAGTGGATTGCTTACAGAAGCTGTCGACGCTTTAATCTCGCAAGCTGGAGAAGACCCTCAGCTCACAAGGTTGCTGGTTGATTTTACCATGGAAAAAACTGACGAGGACAAAAGTTGGGATGTTTCTCAAGAAATTTTCAATACAGGAAGGCTGTTGCTAAATGAGAATGATCGAAAAGAGATTCTAAATTTTGATCACGTTTCGCTTGAAGATTTCTCTGAAATTAAAAAGAGATTGCATCTGAAGGTTAAAGATATAAATGAATTTTGTGCGCAAACAGCTTCGTCATTGCTGAAATTAATTGATGACCGAGGTATTGAAAGAGCATCTTTTTCAGGTCAGTTTTTTATAAAGCATTGCGGTTATATCGAAACTGATACATTAAAGTCAACTCATAAAAGATTTTATGAACCCGAAGATATTAAGGTTTTAAAAAATTCAAAAGATGCAGATGCGATCGAAAGTATCAAGAGCGAATTGTTAGCAGGTCTTTCAGATGTTTATAAAAAGTACCAAGAGCGCGATTTTCTAAAAGCGTATCTGAAAAACATTATACCCTTATCACTTCTTTCGACAATCAAAGTTGAATTGGACAAAGTTCAAAAGGAGCAAAATGTGCTTTCGATTGCTGAATTTAATAAACTGATTAACGACGAAATTCAGAATCAGCCGGCGCCATTTATTTATGAGAGAATGGGCGAGCGCTATAAGCATTTCTTTATTGACGAGTTTCAGGATACTTCCGAAATGCAATGGCTAAATCTTATTCCGCTAATTGACAATGCCACTTCTAGTGAAGATTTATCTGGAGAAAGAGGAACTTTGATGATTGTGGGAGATCCTAAACAATCAATTTATCGTTTTCGTGGAGGCAAGGCAGAGCAATTTATAAAATTAGTAAAAAAAGAAAATCCTTTTAGCAATCCTGAAGTGGAGGTTATTCCGTTGGGGATAAATTATCGAAGTCACGAACAAGTAGTCACTTTCAACAATGCTTTTTTTGCGTTTATGGCGCATCAATTCGAAAATCCAGAATACAAAGATTTATACGAAAACCATTCGGCGCAAGCCTGCAATGAAAAAGAGGGAGGATTTGTCGAAATATCGTTTATTCCAGAAATAGAAGAAGAGGAATCTGATGAAGAAACTACTACTAAAACCGATTTATATCTCGAATTGGTTTTAGAGAAAATAACTTCATGTCAAAAGCAAGGTTTTGAATATAAGGATATCGTAATTCTCACCAGAAGGCGAAAAGAAGGGATTTTTATTGCTAATTTTCTAACTGAAAAAAGTATTCCGATTCTGTCATCCGAAACTTTGATGATTGCAAATGCCAGCGAAGTGCAGTTTTTAATTCTGGTTTTGCGATACCTTCAGAATAAGGATGATCGAGATTCTAAAGCTCGCATGCTTTATCATATTAGCGAAAGCTTTGAAACGAATTTAGAAAAGCACGACTTTATAGCTGCAGGACTTTCAAAAGAAGACGAAAACGAATTGCAAAAATGGCTATTTGATTTTGGCATAAATCTCTCTTTTGCAGATTTACGTCAGCAGTCATTGTACGATATTGTGGAAATTCTTGTTTCCAAATTAATTCCAGGAAATACGAGCAATGCTTATATCCAGTATTTTCAAGATTTGGTTCTCGAAAAAGATGTGATCAGGCAAACCGGAATTTCAGATTTTCTTATTTACTGGGATACTAATAGTCACACTTTAAGTATACCATCGCCCGAAGGAAATAATGCTATCAGAATTATGACTATTCATAAAGCCAAAGGATTAGAATTTCCGGTGGTAATTTATCCTTTTGCCGAAGAGGATTTTAATAGAAGTATAAAAGGGAAATTTTGGATAGATGCTGATGAAACTATTTTTGGTGCTTCAAAAGTTCTACTAGACGAAAGCAAAGCCTTGATGGATATGGGCGATGTTGCCGCAGAAGTTTACAGTCAGAAAATCCAAGAACAAAAATTGGACATCATAAATGTTTTGTATGTTGCTTTAACGAGGGCGGGAGAGCAATTGTACGTGATTTCGAATATGAACAAAAAGAAAGATGGAAGCTTTCCTGAAAATCTTTCCACCTACTTTGTAGAATATTTAGAAAATAAAAAATTATTTGACCCTGACATTTATTCATACAGCTTCGGGAAACAAGAGAAAATATCTGAACCAAGTCCCGAAACGGAGAAAAATAAAGACATAAAACTTGTTGATTTTCCTTTGCAATCTAGTGCGATAAAAATTGCGCAACGGGAAGCTTTGATGTGGGGAAGTCAGCAGCAAGACGCTATCGAATATGGAAATACGATTCATGAAATTCTCGCATTAATAAAAGTAAAAGAGGACATGCCATTGGCAATCGAGAAAAGTTTGGAAAGTGGTCTGATTACAAGTTCGCAAAAAGAAATTGTACAGAATACCATTCAAGAAATTCTCAATAATGAAGAATTATTAGAGTTTTTTAATGCGGATTATAAAGTTTTAAATGAACATGCGATTATTCAGAAAGAAGGAGCAACTGTAAAGCCCGACAGAGTTGTTTTGAAAAGCAGGAATGAAGCGATGATTTTGGATTATAAAACAGGAGTTTTTCAGGAAAGTCACAGAAGGCAGATTGAACAATATCAAGACGCTTTAGAAAAGATGGGTTACAGCATTTCTAAAAAGACCTTGCTATACATTGGAAAAGATCTAAAAGTCTTAGATTTGTAAAAATTTCGAAAGGAAAAAATTAATTTAAATTATATATTATGTACGGAGATATTAAAAATCACCTGGAAAAAGAGTTGCAAACAATAAAAGATAATGGGATTTTTAAAAAGGAACGCATCATCGTTTCTCCACAAGGACCAGAAATTACAGTTTCGACAGGTGAGAAAGTATTGAATTTTTGTGCAAATAATTACTTAGGGCTATCTTCTCATCCAGAAGTTGTGCAAGCGGCAAAAGATGCTCTAGATTCTCATGGTTTCGGAATGTCTTCAGTTCGTTTTATTTGCGGAACTCAGGATATTCATAAAGATTTAGAGAAAGCGATTGCTGAATTTTACGGTACAGAAGACACTATTCTTTACGCAGCAGCTTTTGATGCTAACGGAGGAGTTTTTGAACCTTTGTTTACAGAAGAAGATGCCATTATCTCAGATTCTCTTAACCACGCTTCTATTATTGATGGTGTAAGATTGTGTAAAGCCAAAAGATACCGTTACGCCAATAGCGATATGGCAGATTTGGAGCAACAGCTTATTGACGCTGATGCAGCAGGTGCGCGTTTCAAAATAATCGTGACGGACGGGGTTTTCTCAATGGACGGTTTAGTGGCGCCATTAGACAAAAT
>CBDUDY010000056.1:0-12164 GCA_965366055.1 uncultured bacterium | reverse complement strand
ATTCTGAAACGCCAGCTCTTTATTGGCAGAGATCAACTCCAAATCGTATTTGATAGAATCTGTGCTTTCGTGGATTTTCGTTACATTCTCAGGCAAAAAATTTTCCTTTTCCATACGCTAATTTAGTGCTCAAATGTACCTTAATCTCGACGTATTTTAACGTAACAACTATTTATTTCTCCAACTATTTTTTGGATAAAATTTTTTTGGGCGAAACCCGAGCTCTAATGACCGCAATAACATTCAGCACCAAGCTAGCTCGGGCCCAGGCTGTCCACTATATCTTTGCTGCCAAAGATTTTTCGGTGATAATTGATGCCCAATTAAGGCAGCAAAGGATGCCGCTACCATCCCTTTCGCGAGTCTCCGAGATCATTGAAAACCTCGGAAGTATAAACCAAAAAAAAACTGCTTAGTAAAGCTAAGCAGTTTAATAATAATTTATCTCGAGTTTGCATTAAACTTAAGAATGCCTTTGTGATCTTACTTGGCGGTTTTTTGCTTTTCCATCATTTTTTTTCTTTTATGCTCGGTTTTTGCGTGTTTTTTTGAATGGTTTTGTTTCCGATCCGCTTTCATCGCAGCCAGTTTTTGCGATTGCTCTGGAGTCAAAATCTCCGTCATTTTCTCTTTATTATTTTGACGAAGCTCTTTCATTGCTGCTTTCTTTGAAGTCTCATCAGATGTAACATCGCTTTTTACTTTCTCACGTTGCATCTGTGACTCCTTACGCATCTCCGCCATCTTTGCCTGCTGAACTTCGGTAAGGTCTAATTTTTCTGCAACTGTTGCACTTCGCATTTCCATCTTGTGCTCTTTCGTAGTCTCTGCTTTTTTATCTTGGGCAAACCCTGCTGTACTTAACAAGATTCCTAACATAAAAACAGATAATTTAATTGGTTTCATAATTGTAAGTTTAAGATTTGAATGTGGTATTTCAAGATATATGCCAAAAAATTTGTTTGTCATACTTTATGACAATAATAACAACCTAATGTCAGAATTATTTTGTCATAATGAATAATATTTTTGAAATTAATCAGGATAAAAATAATATTTTAAGAAAAAACTACAAATAAGAGTTTTTTGAAAATATGGTTAAGTAAGAGGCTTCTAAAGATTATTACTAATTTGGTTGAATATTTATTAAATTTGGTACCATATTCTGCAGACCGATTTTCCCACTATTACACTAATTACTATCTATTTTGAACAAGTTGAAAACTATTAAACAGAAATGTATTAAACTCCTGCAAAAAACTGCAGGTCTGCGCAATCAGTTTTCAAACACACATTATCTTTCTATTGGCGAAAATTGTCTAACCGATAATATTCTCGACAGGCATAAAATAAAAAGTTTTAGTACTCCATATTCTCACGGCCGGAGCAATTTGGATTACGCTATCCATCTAGAGAAGGAAAGCTACAGCGAACTTTTAAATCCACAGCATCTCTACTATGGTTATGTGGGCGAAACGAAAGTGGTGCGAAATAGTTATTACACCAAATCGGATTCTATTTATAATGAGTTGCACAAAAATGGTTTTGAATTCACACATCACGATGTAATAAACAATGAATTTCAGCGCAAAAGTTATCAGCGTAAGATAGCAAGAATGCTATCATTTGACAAAGGACAGCAGCTCAAGTTTATATATCATTACAGAAATAATGTTGATCTCGATCTAAAATTATTAATTGCAAAAGCAGCGGAGTTCCTGAGTTATTATCAAAAAAGAAATATAAAATGTGAGTTTATATTTTTTACTCAAGAAATTGTTACAGAAAATTTCCAAAGATCCATCACAAAGATTCACGATTCAGACAACGTTAAAGGTTTCTTACTAAAAACTTTAGAGTTTTGGGCTGGTGATGACGAGGATGTTCTTTGGGCAAGAAATGATGACGACCTCTTCGTAAATATGATACAACAGATAAAATAATTTTCAGATTATTTTATCTCAACTATCCTACCTCCTATTTTAAAGTTTTCATTTCGAAAAGGTTTGTATAATTACTACTTTTGCATCGATTGTGAGAATCGACTTCTCAACTCCCACAAATTCTGAATCTATAAAAACTATGCAAATAATTTTCCTATCGGCTTTCGCACTACTTGTAAGCTTATTGATCAACCAATTCATTGATTCAAAACACCATAAAGTTTTAAAAAAAATAGCTATTTTCGGAATTATCATAGGCTTAGTTACTTTGGGATATGATACATTTCTTTCGGCATCAACAGATATTACATCTCCAATAACGATTCATACCGAAAACAATACTAATCAAGACTTAAAGCTTTACGTAATTACTTTTGGCAAAGACACTCTGAGCAGGACCAACACGAAAGTTTTTCTTGATACTGAAATAGTCCCTAGAAATAGTTCTACGTTTTCTGTTGAAGGAAATGAAATTTCAGAATTTTGGATTGTTGCAAAAAATAAAACCAACGATATCAAATATCTCAATGTCCCGGAGCAAATAAATAGTGAAGTTGATATTAAAATAACTGATAACGAAGCTATTGATGCAAAAAACGCGCAAACTGCCAGGGAGTTAATTTTCGCCAAAGATATTAATAACCAGGTTAAAAATTTTGGAATCTGGTCCAACATTATTCTAATAGGACTTTTAGTTATTAGTATTTTTAGAATGAAAAAAAATAGAAAGAATACTCAAATCACAAAATAAAAAACTTACAAAATTTAGTTAAAATGGAAAAAGTAGAAAGTTTTAAAGTCATCGGAATAGCTGTAGAAACTTCAAATCAGAATGGACAAAATGCCGAAGATATTGGAAATCTATGGGGCCATTTTTTTGCAGAAAATTTGATGGAGAATATTCCAAATAGTGTTGGAACTGATATTTTCGCGCTTTATACAGATTACGAAAGTGATTTTAGAGGTGGTTATACTGCAATCTTGGGACTTAAAGTTTCCTCATTAGACACAATTCCCGATGGATTAATTGGTCGAGAATTTAAAGGTGGTAACTTCAAGAAATTTTGTGCAAAAGGAATTATTCCAAACGCAGTTATTGACACGTGGGAAGAAATTTGGACCGATGACAAACAATTAAAAAGAAAATACAGCTACGATTTTGAACTATACGGAGCAAAATCTCAGAACGGCGACAATTCAGAAGTTGAAATTTTCATTGCAATTTAAAAGTCCAATCAGCTTAAGAGATAGTTTTAGAAGTTGTAATTGAAATTGCTATTTCTCCACAACTCGTATTTTTTTATTATTAGCCAAAAAGTAGACCATTACAAAATCCCTGAACTCTATAAACGTCACGGATTATGTAGTGGTCTTTTCTTTTAATAGTACTTAAGTTTTAATTAAATAAGAATAAAACTCTTATCTTTTATTTAAATTTGTGATTGATAACTTATTAATACCGCCATTCCTCTTCTTTATTTTAATTACTAATCCATGAACAATCCAGATACAAATCAAGTTATTCTTTTTGCAGAAAGACCTTCTGGCATGCCAACAAAAAGTACTTTCGAATTTAAGGACATCGCTATCCCGAAATTAAAGGATGGCGAAGTATTACTTAAAATGCTTTACGTATCTGTAGATGCTGGAATGCGCGGATTTATGAATAAGGGCAAACATGATGATATTGGAATGAAGTATGAAATAGGTCAACCTATTACTAGCAGATCTGTAGCTGAAGTTATTGAAAGCAATTCGGAACATTTTAAAACAGGAGATATTGTGAGCGGTCGGTTGGCTTGGCAAAAATATCAAGCCATGAATTGTGAAAAATTGGAGAAAGTAGATCCATCTCTGGCCGCAATTTCAACTTCTGTAAGCATTTTGGGAGTTCCTGGCCTTGCGGCTTATTTTGGACTTCTAAAAATTGGTGAAATAAAAAAAGGCCAAACTGTAGTTGTTTCTGGTGCTGCAGGAGGGGTTGGAAATGTCGCAATACAAATAGCTAAATTAAAAGGTTGTCGCGTCGTCGGAATAGCTGGTTCCGAGGAAAAATTGCAATACTTGCAGAAAGATTTGGGCGCTGACGCAGCAATCAATTATAAAACAACAGATAATTTAGCAAAGGCAATTTCTGAAACTTGTCCAGATGGTGTAGATGTTTTTTTTGATAATGTGGGAGGAAAAACTTTTGATGCTGTACTAGATTCAATAAATAAAAAGGGAAGAATTGTCATTTGTGGCGAACTTGCCGAATATAATGATTCTGATCCTCCACAAGGACCACGACCAAATCACGTTCTTGTGCAAAAAAGCATCAGAATGGAAGGTTTTGTGGTTTTTGACTTTAAAGATGAATTTGATTGGGCAAAAAAAGAAATAGCGCATTGGCTACATACCGGAAAAATGATTTACAAAGAAAACCTAATCGAAGGGTTTGAAAATATTCCCTCGGCATTTATTGGATTGTTTAGAGGTGAAAATATTGGAAAGCAGATGGTAAAAGTTGCCTCTAGATCAAAATCAACTTAAAGAATTATTTTCGACTTATTCGTGAGAAAAGTTTCTATAACTAACCGATTACAAATCTGATCACAGGATGTTATTCTAATTCAAATATTGATTTGCAGGAGGTGAGATATTTTAAACGTTATTTGTCACGAAAGTTAAAGACAACTTTGTATAATTATAAAAAGAAAAATTATGATGGAAAAACTACTTAAAGCAAAGCATTGGCAACTGTTTATTTTAACTTTTGGAGTACAACTCATTTTACAAATAATATTGACAATTATACTTTTTAGTTCGATGTTAAATAAGGATATAGAAGCAGATCCTTTTATAATTTTTGACATACTGAAGTATTTTCCGCTATTAATGATTTTTTACATGTTTGTCTACTTTGCGTGGATTTATTCTGTTTCAGTAGGATTGCAGAATAAAGTTCCTGCAAACATAAATATGAAAGTGAAAAAATTTAAAATCTTCTTTTATATCCCAATCGTCTACTATGTTGCTTTTATGTTTGGATTCGCGTTACTTTTTGAAAATCTTAGTAAAGCCGCATCGGAAAGCAGCTTTGACATTTTAGACCAAATACTGCCATACTTTTTCCCAATTCATATTTTTGCCGTTATTTGCATGATGTACACCTTGTATTTTGCAGCAAAAACGATTAAAACTGTAGAATTACAGCGCGAAGTAAAATTTAGTGAATTTATTGGCGAATTCTTTTTAATTTGGTTTTTCTTCGTTGGCGTTTGGATTTTGCAACCAAAAGTGAATAAAGCGGTAGAAGATGGCAGCGATGAAAAGTTTAATGTGAATAGCTAATTACTTTTTTACATCAATTTAAAATCTAAGTTTCATCAGACACTATTTTTTTAGGTATTTCCCTTTAGTAGAATGCTATTTAAATATGTAAAAAGGCTGAACAATTAATTTTTAAGGCTTGCTAGAACGGTGCAGAAAATAAAAATAGTTTTTAGATTATTAATAAGATGTTCCATACTATTACAGAGTTGTTGATCGTAAACATTCAAGTAAGTAACTTTAAAAAAATGAGCTTTTTAAAAAATATATTTGCAAAAAAAGAGCAGCTAAAAATTGCTACTTATGAAGATTTTTGGACTTGGTTTATTGCTAATGAGAAAGTCTTTTCAAAAGTGTTGAAAAGTAGGCAAAATATTGAAAAACATTTCGTTGATATAGTAGGTCCTAAGCTTGAGGAATTACGATCAGGCTATTATTTCTTGGCCGGAATGTATGACGCCAGCACCATAGAATTAATTTTGACCGCAGAAAGTACTGTAAAAAATATAGTATTTGTTGAAGAATTAGTAAAAGCTGCACCAATAATTTCAGGTTGGAAGTTTACTGCGTTAAAACCGGCTCTTGATGTAGAAAATGTTTCAATTAACATGGAAGGGTTTGTATTTAACGCGGATAATATATCTTTCTATTCAAACGATACGAAAGCATATCCTGATGAGATTGATATTTGTATAATTCCTGATGACTTAACTATCGATAATTTCCGAATAATTGATATGGGAGTATTTGTATTTCTTGAGAATTACTTAGGCGAACTCCACTTGGCAAATGCTATAGATAATATTCAAATAATTGAAAAGGTTGACGCAGAAAAGGAACTAATTCCAATCTCGAAATTAAAGGACTTTCTCATTTGGAGAGAAAAAGAATTTATAGAAAAATACGACGATATTCGATATAATACTGAAAACGACGCCTACAATCTTTTGGAAGCTGAATTAGAGAATAGCAATAAAATATCGGCCATCGTCAACGCGAATTTACTTAATTGGGACAGAAAATCTTCTCATCCTTGGATTTGTACTTTAACAATAAGGTTTAGGGGAGAAGATAATTACGGTTTGCCAAGTCAATCTGATTACAAAATACTCACTACTATAGAAGAGGATATTTTGAATTCTCTCCTAGATAAAGAAGGTCATCTGTACATTGGCCGAGAGACAGCAAACAATGAAAGAGAAATATATTTTGCTTGCAAAGACTTCAGAAAACCCTCAAAAGTAATGGATCAGGTTCAGCAGAAATATTTAGATGTTTTTGAGATTGATTATAAAATTTTTAGAGATAAATACTGGAAAACATTTGAAAGATTTAACGTAGGCGATCAATTAGATCACTAAAACTTTACTGCCAGTCGCTTTTGTGAATCTTGCTGGCACCAAAATTTGATTCGAATATTCTGTACTTGAACAATCCAACAACAATTGCACCACCAAAGCCGTTGCCTGCCATTGTAATTAATAAGAACAAGAGATAGTCTACCAAAGAAATAGAATCTGAATGTAAAAATGCTCCAAATACCTCGAGATTACCTACGATACTATGATGAAATCCTGCAAAGCCGATAGCGCCTGTAACCATAACGATAATCAGAATTCGGGTCAAAGCTTGATTTGTACTATTGAGTAGCCAGGTAAGTAGACCCATCAGCCAACCCGCTGCAATTGCGCTAAGAAATAGAGCCCAAGGCGTGTGATCTAAAATATGTGTACCTACTGTTACCATTGTCTTTGTATCAAAAAGCTCTAATTCGGGTGCTAGAGTACTAATAAATACTACAAAGAGATTTCCACCCAAAACATTTCCGACTATTACAATTCCCCATAATCTCAGTAATTCCAAAATCGTTCGTTGTCCATTGAGCACGGGCAGCGCCAACACGGAAGTCTGTTCTGTAAAAAGTGCAGATTTTCCGAGAATAACTAAGACAAATCCGAAAGGGTAAACAAATGCAAATAAACGATAAATGAGAGGATCTTCTATGCGTCCCTGCAACATAAAGAAAAGTGCACACACTAGTACATAACTAAAACCTATTTCCAATCCAGCAATGCACGAACTTAGAAAAATAGCTATTTTCTTTTTCTTAAAAATCTCCTCGCCTTCGTGAATTACACTCGTCAAAATTTCGGTATATTCTTTGGAATGTACCGCTTCATCTGATTTTTTCTGCAAATCCTTTTGCTGTTCGGTCTGTTCGATGTTCTCTTCTTTCATAAATTTTATCAAAAAATAGTTTTGTTCAAAAGTGATTTTCCGTCAAAACTCTAGCCAAGGTAAATATTTGTGGGAATAATAAGGTTTGATTATTGGAATATTTTAAAAATATTTGTGGCTATTTTTTTTTAAAAATCGGTGCCATTTTATAGGTATAAAGTTGATAATCAAAATATAGTTCTTGCGGCTAGTAGATAATTTTGTCTGAGATGTACTGTTGTTTTGTACAAGGTTTTTGTGTTTTTATATCAGAAATTTTTTATATGTGCTATTCTCTTAGCCCCGATTGCAACGGAAATCCCTGAGCGGGGATTTGCCTTTTTTAGCAGCGGTGGCAGACAAGAGCGACCAAAGGAAGCTCCTTGGATGACAATCGCTGCGGCAAATACCCACTCAGGATTGTAGAGTAAAGCGGGAAATAGCTCCAAAAAAATTAAAGAAACTCAATATTTACCTTAATAAACTACAAAAACTTGTATTGAAATATGATGATAAAACTTGCAAAAAGTGGTTCGTAACAGCAGAAATATTGTATCTTAGTAATCAAATAGTTGCATTATGAAAAGAGCAGACAAAGGTACGATCGCATTTGACACCAAGAAAAGTGTCGAAAAAGCGCAAGAATTACATGGAGAGCACAATAGCTCGCTCCGCACATCTGATGGAAATGAGTACACTTGGAATGGTAGTATGGAGCGTTTACATCTTGTGCGAGAAGGAATTCCGTACCAATCTATAGAAGTAATTAGTCAGCGCTTAAATAAACCTGTAAAATCTGTCTTGAATTGGGTCGGGATGCCGCAAACCACTTATAATAAGAAAAAAAGTGAGCACTCTTTGCTAGATAGTCGCAATAGTGAGCTTATTTTGCTCATTTCTGAGTTGATAGATTTTGGAATTGTTGTCTTTAATGGCGAAAATGAAAAGTTTGAAAGATGGATGAAAAAGCCAAATCTTGCGCTTGCAGGCACTTCTCCAGAAAGTTTACTAGACACCATTACTGGAATTTCTGAAGTAAAGCATTGCTTAAATAGGATAGAATTTGGAAATTTTGCCTAATGATTGTTTATAGAATTGAACGAGAGAAATATCTCAAAACTACATTGCAAGGTCTGGGAGCCGCTTTATCAAGTGGTTTTAGATGGAATAGTATGAATACTCGGTTAGTTTACACTTCGCAAAGTAGAGCTTTGGCAACACTTGAAGTTTCTGTTCACCTCGATTTGAGCGAAGATTTGCCAAATGATCGGCACTATGTTGAAATAAATATTCCTGACTCTCTCCCAATAATGGAAGTTCAAATTGATGATTTACCTTTCAATTGGAATTTTAAACCGCCCACTAAAACTACCCAAATTATTGGGGATGATTTTGTACTTTACAATCAAGCTGCCGTGCTAAAAGTACCAAGTAGCATTGTTGCCGAAGAATACAACTTCCTTCTAAATCCATTTCATCCCGATTTCAAAAAAATCAAAGTGGTCCAAACCCAAAACATGCAGTTTGATTCAAGAATAAAGCCGTCGAAATAATTTATAAAAAGATTCAATCCGTCTTTTTGACACAGTCTCTCTTTTTATTATCACAAACTTTCTAGAAAACCGTCATCTACTTCTATTCTAATTTATTAATAAATTAGAAACATAATACTGATTATTAGAATCTTAACGTCAATAATTTTCTGCTCGAATTAAAAAATTAAAGAAATTGGTATATTAAAATAGAAATAAAATATCCAGATTATTCCAAATAGTTTCTTTAAAAAATGAAGATTATTTACATTAAAATTATAGAGCAATCGAGCATTTTTGCCACTCTTTTTTTGTTTTTTTTGCTGAGAATTTATTATTTATAATTATATGTTAAAACATCTGCAATAGTTTATATTAGCCGAATAATATTATTAAAACTTACATCATAACGTTCAGCCTTTTACCATTATTTCATGAAAAAAACTTTACTATTACTAGTCGTATTCCTTGCCCTAAGTATAAATTCTTATTCTCAATTTGTTTTTGAAAAAGCCTATTTTGTCAACAATTCAAACGAACGAGTTGAATGCCTTATAAATGATTTAGATTGGAAAAACAATCCGAAAAAGTTTGAATACAAACTCAGCGAGAACGCAGAAATTCAAACGGAAACTATACTAAATGTACAAGAATTTGCTTTTAGTAGTGGAGCTAAATATGTACGTGCCACAGTAGATATTGACCAATCAACTGACGAAGTGAAAAAAATGGGCACTGAGAGAAATCCAATTTTTAAGGCAGAAACTGTTTTTCTGAAATCTATTATCGAAGGCAAAGTATCTTTATTTTATTATAGAGATGAACTTTTGAAGAGATTCTTTTACAAAAAAGATGACGCTCTAATTACGCAACTTATATACAAACGATACCGAAAAGATGGCGACATCATTTCAAGAAACACTTACTTCAAGCAGCAACTCTTAAATGATTTGAAGTGTGATGCTATTAATGAATCAGAATTTGAATCTTTAAAATATGAATTAAATTCGTTAGAAAAAATAATTACAGAATACAATCAATGTCAAAATTCTACTTCTCAAAAATTTAAACAAGAAGTAAAAAGAGATTTGTTTAATCTCGCAATTAGACCTGGAATAGATTTTAGTAGTTTGAAAATCAGTTCAGGAGTTTCTGAGATCAAAAATGTAAGTTTTGACCAACAAACAAATTTTAGAATTGGAGTCGAATTTGAATACATTCCATTTTATTACAAAAATAATTGGAGTATCATTGTCGAACCTACTTATCAATCATATAGTGGTAATAAAACGTATGAAGTGAAAGGGGTCAATCAAGGAACATTAAATGCTGTTCTAGAATATCGTTCGATTGAAGTGCCGATGGGAATTCGCTATTCGACTCATTTAAGTAAATCTTCAAAAGTGTTTTTAAATGCTCAGTACATACTAGATTTTAATCTCGAGGCATCACTAAATTATTACCGTGCTGACGGTAGTGAGTTTGATAAATTGGATATTAATGCAGGCAAAAGTTTTGCTTTGGGAGCTGGTTTCAAATTTAGAGATAAGTATATCGTCGAGTTTAGAATTAATACATCGAGACAAATATTAGATCGTTATATTAGCTGGAATTCAAATTATAACAAATCGACAATAATTATCGGTTATAACTTCATGTAAAAATAAGCTGCCAAACAATTAGATATTCTACAACAATTAGTAGAAAAAATCCCCATGATAATCAGATTATTATGGGGATTTTTTTATTATTAACTTCAGTACAACATTTTAGAAAGCTCTATCATATTGTGTCGGGCAATTAACTTCTTCTCGCAATTCGGTAGCCGCGTGAAGTGCGAAGTAGGGATTGCGAAGTAACTCACGCCCCAATACAATAAAATCTGCATCTCCATTCACAAGAATTGTTTCCGCTTGTGTTGCAGTCGTAATCATTCCAACTGTGGCAACTTTAATTTGGTCTTTTAACTCTCCTTTGATTGCCTTTGCCAATGGAAGTTGATATGCAGGACCAACGGGAATTTTGACGTCAGCTACGACAGCACCGCTAGAAACATCTACAATATCGATGCCTGCTGTAGCTAATTTGTCGCTCAACCAAACCGAATCATCGCTGGTCCAACCATTTTCTGCCCAATCTGTAGCAGAAATTCGCACAGAGATCGGCAAAGTATCAGGCCAAACTTGCTTTACTTTCTCGATTATTTCCATTAAAAATCGGCTTCTATTTTCACGACTTCCACCATATTTATCAGATCTTTTGTTCGTTAATGGCGAAAGAAATTCATTGATTAAATATCCGTGAGCCGCATGAAGTTCGATTAATTCAAATCCAGCTTTTAATGCTCTACCGGCCGCGTCTGCAAACGATTGTTTTATAGCTTCAATATCCTCAATAGTCATTTCGCGAGGTATTGCAGTCTTGTTCGAAAAAGCAATTGCAGATGGTGCAATCATCTCCCAACCACCATCATCCACACTCAAATTTTTACTTTCTGCCCCAAACGCCCAAGTGCTCGCCTTTCTTCCCGCGTGCGCCAGTTGAATTCCGACAACACTTCCATTCTGCTTAACAAATTTGGTAACTCGACTCAACATTTCAATGTGTTCGTCTTTGTAAATTCCCAAATCACCTGTACTAATTCGTCCATCTGCCCGTACTGCCGAAGCTTCAAGGATTATGGTGCCAACGCCACCCATTGCTCTAGTTCCGTAGTGTACAAAGTGCCAGTCAGTCGCAAAACCATCTTCGCAAGAGTACATACACATCGGTGACATTACGATGCGATTTTTAAAATTTACTGATTTTATAGAAATTGAGCTGAATAATTTAGACATAATAACATACTTTTAAATTGCGTACAAGCAAATTTCGCGCAATTTATCTAAACTAAAAATAATCGTTAGTTAAATCGTTCTCAAAATTAATATTAGCACAATTTTTTGGGCGCAACCCTTCGCCAGAACGATCTTATTACCATAGAAATAAAATGTGGCTCGGGTCGGGTCGTCCACTATATCTTTGCTGCCAGAAATTTAAGTTTTCAAATTTAATAATTTTCGTCAGCAGCAAAGGATGCCGCTCCCACCCCTTGCGCAATCGAAATCTAAAAAAGGGAATAATCGAAATAAAGAAAAAAACTTTAGATTTGAAAAATTGA
>CBDUDY010000055.1:0-12258 GCA_965366055.1 uncultured bacterium | reverse complement strand
CGTACAAAGATCTTTGTAATGCTAGTAATCCTGCGTGTATCACAGGTACAACTTGTGCAGATTGTAATGATGGTTACAATCCATTTTACAGAGTTGGTGGCTATATGATTTATAAAGGAAATAGTCCAGTTGAGAATTTAGCAGTTTACACTCCTACTGCAGAAACGAACGGAATTGCAGTTTACCCAAATACAAACAATGGAATTTTCAACATCAAACTGAATAATTCAATGGAGCAGTTTGTGGTAAACATCTTTAATGTTTCTGGTCAAAGTATCAAAACATACCATTTTAGAGATGCTGATCAACTAAACGCATATCAGTTTAATCTAAGTAATGTTGCAAAAGGAACTTACTTCATTAAAGTTTACAATCAGACTACTTCAACTACTTCAAAAGTGTTGATCAAATAATATCTGACAATTAAGAGAATAGAAAATCCCGAGATGTGAATCTCGGGATTTTTTGTTTTTGGAATATGACGACATACTAATTGAGACAATAATTGATTAATTATTTTGGTCCAAATAATCAACATCATGTTCGCGAATTGGCCGCACAAGGAATCGATTGGTTTTGGCTTTAGCCAATTCCAATCCATATTCCATAATAAACCAAATAGAGCAGCTCGCCCACAAAACATCATAATGTAGCAATAGGATTGGGTTTTAACCCAATCTTCAAAAGACATGAATACATTAGAAAATTAAAATTAATTCGCTCCAAGACTTCATAGAGGATCGCTGGGATTGGACTTTGGCACACTCTTATTTAGATAATTACGTGACGTTTTTCGCGAGAGGGATAGTAGTGAAAATCCTTTGTTGTGGCGTTGCGGAGCAAAAGCTACAGCAAAGATTGGGAACGGAAAGCCCGACCTAAGCCACATTAAAATTCAATGTTACCGAAAATATTCTTGCAAAGGTCTCGCCCAAATAAGTCAGAAAGCAACTAGCTCAAGCAAAAAAAATCCCGCAATTTGCATTGCAGGATTTCAATTATATCTTAATTACATTATTCTCTGGTAATCTTCGCTCCCAAAGCTCGCAGTCGCTCATCTATATTCTCATAACCTCGATCTATCTGATCAATATTTTGAATTGTGCTCGTTCCTTTTGCCGAAAGAGCAGCAATTAATAACGAAATTCCTGCACGTATATCTGGCGAAGTCATAACTGTTGACTTCAATTGAGATTTAAAATCATGCCCAATTACAACTGCTCGGTGTGGATCGCAAAGAATAATTTTTGCACCCATATCAATCAATTTATCTGTAAAGAACAATCTACTTTCAAACATCTTTTGATGAATAAGAACTTCTCCCTTTGCCTGAGAAGCGACAACCAACACAATGCTCAGCAAATCTGGCGTAAATCCTGGCCACGGCGAATCGGAAACAGTCAAAATTGACCCGTCAATATCAGACTGAATCGTATAATTTTCGTGAGTTGGAATAAAAATATCATCTCCCCTTCTCTCCAATGTAATTCCCAACTTTCTAAAAACCGTAGGAATCTGTCCCAAATTTTCCCAGCTTACATCTTTGATTGTAATCTCACTTCTTGTCATCGCTGCCAGCCCAATCCATGATCCAATTTCAATCATATCCGGAAGAATTCTGTGCTCGCAGCCGTGAAGACTTTTCACGCCTTCAATAATAAGTAAGTTCGATCCGATACCAGATATACTTGCACCCATTGCATTTAGCATCTTGCAAAGCTGTTGCAAATAAGGCTCACAAGCTGCGTTATAAATTTGAGTCTTTCCTTGTGCTAGCACCGCTGCCATTACAATATTTGCCGTACCAGTTACACTCGCTTCATCTAATAACATCGATGCTCCCGAAAGTCCATCCGGAGCTTCTACTCCATAAAAATGCTCTTCCCTATTGTATCTAAAAGTAGCTCCTAAATTTATAAAACCTTCAAAGTGGGTGTCTAAACGTCGACGACCAATCTTATCTCCTCCCGGTTTTGGAATATATCCTTTGCCAAAACGAGCCAACAAAGGACCAATAATCATAATGGAACCACGTAAAGATCCACCTTCAGCCTTGAAAGCTTCTGTTTCAAGATAGTTTATATTTATATCATCAGCCTGAAAAGTCATTCTACCCTTTTCGTGCCTTTCAATCTTTACACCAAGATTTTTTAATAAAGTAATCAACTTATTAACATCAATGATATCTGGAATGTTGCTTATTGTAATTTTTTCAGAAGAAAGTAAAACAGCACATAGTATTTGCAACGCTTCATTTTTAGCTCCTTGAGGTGTAATCTCACCTTTAAGGCGAACGCCTCCTTGTATTTTAAAAACTGCCATTATAAATTTTTAGAATTTTAAATAATATCCACTTTGTAAATTCTCACTAATAATTAAATCCTAATGCTTACGAGGATTAATTTTGTGAGTTGGATTGTGCGGCTTATTAGTTTTGGATATTTTTGGTTTAATTGTAGTTGTAATTGGAGAAGTTTTATTACTCACTCTCTTGTTTGTACGAAGCAAGTCAGAAGAATTCAATAATTCTTCACTACTTCCCGTAAAATTAATTTTTCCATCAGACAATTCATAAAGATGTTCAAAAATTACATCATCTTTTACAGTATCCTTATTCCAGCTCAAATATGACTTTTTCATGTGATTGGCAATCACCTTAATTAATGCCGTTTTCATGTCGCCATCCTCCCATTTATTAGCAACATCAATCATATACTTGATGTTATTACCGTAAAAACGATATTTCGGGAAATTCTGTGGATATTCTAATCTATCTGGTCGAAGTTGTAAAACTTCTCTAGACGGAATTGGGTACGGAGAATCAACATCAATTTTAAAATTTGACATTATGAAAAGTTGATCCCACAATTTATGCTGAAAATCTAAAACATCTCTAAGATGCGGATTTAAATTTCCCATTACTTGAATAATGTAATTTGCCGTTTTATTGCGCTGTTCGCGATCTTCAATCGCCGAAGCCTGATCAATTAATTTTTGAAGGTGTCGTCCGTAATCGGGAATAATTAAGTGAGATCGTTCGCCATTATATTCAAGATGTTGCACAACATCCCCGGCATTCTCCTTTTGATAAGTCTTAGTCATAAATAATTTTATAGCGATATAATGCCTTCTATAGTGGAAGCTTCTTTATATTTCTGGATTACTGCCTCAGCATTGTCCATCATAACACTTACAGAAACACTAGTGTATTTTTCGTTTTTGGATCTTTTTGTTTGTAATACCGCTCCAAGTCCATCAAAAAGACTTTCGATATTCTCTACTTTTTCTTTTGCTGTCGGAACAATAAATTTAAAAAGATACTCTGATGGCCAAGTCGTACTACTTTCTAGTTCGCCCTTAAGTCTTTCAAAAAATTCGATTAATTTCTGATCCATACTTTTTATATTATAAAAACAAATATACACGTTTTTGAGCGGAAAATTAAATTTTATAAGTCCTTACCGCTAAATATTCCTTAAAGTTGGAGCCATCATCCTTTATATAAAAACGTATTAGATCAGACAAATTTTAAAACCTTTGGCATCAGCTTCCTATCAAGAAATAATCCCGTCGAATTACCTCATTAATCCAATTTTGTTCAATGTAATAGATCCATTGCTTTTATTATGGGGGGAGAGACCTTTCGCCAGAACGATACTGTAAAATAGAAATAATAATGTGGTACAAGGTCGTGCTTTTCGTTCCCAATCTTTCTTGTACCATTTGCTCCGCAAAACTACAAGAAAGGATTTTCTTCGTCTGTTGGGTTCACTACTATCCTCTCGCAAAATGAGGAGCGCGTAAAGATCAAAACGATCTAAGAAATTCAAAGATTAAAAGAAATCTAAAAAAGCTAATGAAAAATAGAAGAAGTCAAAAAAAATTGATTCAACAACTAATTGAAAACACAAAATTCAATATTTGAGATTGCTCTAGATAAAATTTCCATTTTCAAAATGTTTCAGTATTTTTGCAGCTTATTTTTATTTAAAGTGCAGAAACAATTAGTTGTCATAATCGGCGGACCCGGAACAGGTAAAACAACAGTAATACAAGAATTATCAAAAAGAGGACATTGTTGCTACGGTGAAATCTCCAGAGACATTACTCTCGAGGCAAAAAAGCAGGGAATCGACCAGTTATTTCTTGAAAACCCTATGCTTTTTAGCGAGTTACTTCTGGATGCTAGAAAGGAACAACATCAAAAAGCTTCTGCTGAGCAGCATGAGTTCGTGTTTTTAGATAGAGGTATTCCGGACGTTTTGGCCTATATGCATTATATCGGAGATCCATATCCTTCATTTTTTGATGAGGCTTGTACGCAGCATCCTTACACCAAAATATTTATTCTACCACCTTGGGAGGATATTTATGAAAGTGACGAGGCTCGTTACGAGAACTTTGAACAAGCAACTTTAATCCATAAACATATCAAAGAAACTTATGAAAAATACGGCTATGAACTCATCGAAGTTCCCAAAGCGGATACCAATTCAAGAATAATGTTTATCTTAGACCTACTCTCTAAGTAAAACTATGAAGGAACCCTTAGAAATTTTAAAAGAATACTGGGGACATGACCGTTTTAGGCCCTATCAAAAAGAAATCATAGATAGCATTCTTGAAGGTCAGGATACTGTGGCATTTCTACCCACAGGTGGCGGAAAATCTATATGTTTCCAAATTCCTGCTCTCGTTCTAGATGGAATCTGCATCGTAATTTCGCCATTAATTGCCTTGATGAAAGATCAGGTAGACAATCTCACAAAGAGAGGAATAAAAGCCTTATCAATTACTGCGGGAATTTCGTCAAATGATCTCAGCGATTTGTTTGATAATTGCCAATTCGGAAATTATAAATTCCTGTATTTATCTCCAGAAAGATTGCAATCAGAATGGGTTATCGAGAGAATAAAAGCTCTCAATGTATCGCTAATAGCAATTGACGAGGCACATTGCGTATCTCAGTGGGGGCACGACTTTAGACCTGCCTTTCTTAAAATCTCAGTTTTAAAAGAAATTTTTCCTGACAAAACATTTGTGGCGCTTACTGCATCGGCAAATGCTAGAGTCGAAAAAGATATTATAACTCAGCTAAAACTTGACAATCCAAGAATATTTAGACAGTCTTTTGCCCGTAAAAATATCAGTTATAATGTGTTGGAAGTTGAGGATAAAATATACAATATCTCCAAAATTTTAAAGAAATATCCTGATCCTACAATCATATATGTTCGAAATAGAAAGATGTGTATTGATGTTTCGGCACAACTAAAATTCTTAGGGTTTACTGCCACCTATTTCCACGGTGGACTAAAAAATCGTGAGAAAGAAAAAAACATGAAGTCTTGGATGACAGAAGAAGCGCAAGTAATTGTTGCAACAAATGCTTTTGGGATGGGAATCGACAAAGCAAATGTAAGAACGGTGATCCACATGCAGTATGCCGAAAACATTGAGAGCTATTATCAGGAAGCAGGCCGTGCAGGAAGAAATGGCGAACGTGCTTTTGCGGTAGTGCTATCGAGCCCGTCAGATAAACTAAATGCCGAAGGACAATTTTTAAGTGTGCTACCCGACAAAGCTTTTGTATTGAAAGTTTATAATAAACTCTGCAACTTTTTTCAAGTGGCCTATGGTGAATGTCCTCTAAATGAATTTACTTTTAATTTAAATAAATTCTGTTTGAGATATGATTTTCCAGTTTTAAAAACATACAACGCAATACAATTCCTTGATCGCGAAGGAATTTTGTCCCTTACAAAAGATTATTCACAAAAGGTTTCGTTACAATTTTTGATAGAAAGCCGAGAAGTCCTGAGGTATATAAGCTTACATCCACGGGACGAAGCAGTTATCCTAACATTGTTACGCACCTATCCAGGTATTTACGAATATGCAGTGAAAGTAAATACCGATTTGGTTGCAAAAAAAACTCCCACGACCGTTGCAGATGTAGAGCGAGTTTTAAATGCGTTAAATCTTAATGAGATAGCTGACTATACGGCACACGACAACGATTCAGCTTTATTATTTTTAGAGAATCGCGATGATGAGCATATAATAAATAGAATAGCGAAACATTTAAAAAGTCAGAATGAGTTAAAAGTCAACCAGATGGCAGCCTTTATTCATTACGTTACCGATAAAACGAACTGTAAGAGTAGAATTATATTAAGGTATTTTGACGAAAAAACAACAGAAGACTGCGGCATTTGTTCTTATTGTCGTGATCATACTCCTAAACATAAAAATGTCCTTAAAGAAATAACTTTAAAGATGTTGACACTTTTACAAATTCAAGATTTTGATTCAAGGGAACTTGAAAGATTACTTAAAATACCCGAAGCAGAAATTATTTCTGCCATTCATGAGCTCTTAGAAAATGAAACGATTGCACTTACAAGCGTTAACAAATACACTATAAAAAAATAGATGGAAGCATTACGAATTATCTTTATGGGTACTCCCGAATTTGCGGTTGGAATTCTAGACAGCATTTTACAAAACAATTATAATGTGGTTGCAGTTATTACAGCTCCAGACAGACCTGCAGGTCGTGGACAGAAAATAAAATTTTCGGCTGTAAAAGAATTTGCAATGCAAAAAGATCTCCCTATTTTGCAACCTACAAATTTAAAAGATGAGACATTTCTGGAAGAATTAAGGTCCTATAATGCAAATCTTCAAGTTGTAGTTGCTTTCAGAATGCTTCCAGAAATCGTGTGGAATATGCCTTCAATTGGAACTTTTAATCTTCATGCTTCCTTACTTCCACAGTATAGAGGTGCTGCCCCAATAAACTGGGCTTTGATCAACGGCGACAAAACAACAGGAGTAACTACATTTTTCATTGATAATAAAATTGACACAGGAGCTATAATTCTGAGCAAATCTTTATCCATAGACGAAAATATGAATGCCGGAATCCTTCACGATCAATTAATGGTTTTGGGTAGCGAGGCAGTTGTAGAAACTTTAGATTTAATTGCAAATAAAAATACAAATCTTACAATTCAGCCATTAGAAGCTGATTTGAAAACGGCATTCAAACTCAACAAAGAAAACACGAGAATAGATTGGCATCAGTCGGCATCAAAAGTTCACAATTTGATTAGAGGACTTTCTCCTTACCCTTCTGCTTGGACAAAATTTAATGATGGAACTACTGAATATGATGTAAAGATTTATTCATCACTAATATCCGATGATATTTCTGAGGGAAAACCAGGACAAATTAAAACAGAAAAGAAATCGATGTTTATCAAAACTGCAGACTTTTGGGTGGAAGTTAGATCTATTCAGTATCCAGGAAAGAAAAGAATGGAGATAGAATCCTTTTTAAATGGCCAAAAAATCCATGAAAGCACGACTGCAAACTAATATATCATCATTATTTACCAAAACTTGTAAGATTTGTTAACATATTTCCGAACTTATCAACAAAAAAACCAAAAAAACTAAAAAAGTGTTGTGTAGTAAGGAATTCCTATTAATTTTGTTATTATTAACTCAATGTATAACCAACAGTAAAAACTATTATTATGAATAAATCAGAATTAATCGATGCGATGGCTGCGGATGCCGGAATTAGCAAAGGTGCAGCAAAATTGGCTTTAGAGTCTTTTTTAAGTAATGTCACGAACACTTTGAAAGATGGTGGAAGAGTTTCTCTTGTAGGTTTTGGATCATGGTCAGTTTCTGCTAGAGCTGCTAGAGATGGTAGAAACCCTCAAACTGGTAAAGCAATCAAAATTGCCGCAAAAAATGTTGTTAAATTTAAAGGTGGTGCTGAATTAGATAATTCTGTTAATTCAAAGTAATTTAGCATTATAGCGTATAAAGCCTTTTCAATTGAGAGGGCTTTTTTTTTATTTGTTACTTTTTATTTGGTTATAAACATGTTTTTTTGCTAAATTTAAATAAAAATTGCAGCAAAATGATATCAGAAATACTTAAAAAAGGACAATTGTTAATCGCAGAACCCTCACTTATAGGGGATACCTCTTTTAACAGATCTGTTATTCTACTTGCAGATCACAATAACGAAGGTTCCGTAGGGTTCATAATTAACAAACCGCTACGATATTCCATCAGAGATTTGGTGCCAGAAATTCATGCCAGCTTCAAAATCTATAACGGTGGCCCTGTCGAACAAGACAACCTATATTTCATTCATAATGTTCCAGATTTAATTCCAAATAGTATCGAAATATCCAATGGTATCTTTTGGGGTGGCGATTTTGAACTTACTGCAGAGCTCATCAATTGTGGAGTGGTTAAGAAAAACAACATCCGATTTTTCTTAGGATACACAGGTTGGGATGCTCAACAAATTGAAGATGAAATTCAAACCAATTCCTGGATAATCTCAGAAAATTTTTCTAAAAATAAAATAATCGGTAAATCTTCCAATAACTTTTGGAAAGAAAAAATCCTTGAACTTGGCGGCGAATATCTTATATGGTCTAATGCTCCAGAAAATCCAGTTTTAAACTAGGTTTAAGCTCTCATTTAAGTCCTTTAATAGCTTAAACGAAATAGTGTGCCCATACTCTTTCTTGCGATACTTTGTGATAGGCTGAATTCCAGTAATAATATTTGTTATAAACAGCTCATCTGCCTTTTGCAAATCGAATGGAGAAATGACACCCTCCACTACTTCTAGACCATAACTATTTTGCTTAGTAAGCTTAAGAAGTTGCTTTCTAGTAATTCCATTTATACAACCTTCATCGATGGATGGAGTTATTAGCATATTGTCTTTTACCATAAATATATTTCCATTTATAGCTTCAACCACATTCTTTTTCTCGTTGATAAGAAAACAGTTTTGAAAATCATTTTCCTGTGCATAAATGCTTGCAAGGGTATTGATGATTTTGTTTGTGGTTTTCAATGTCGACAGAAGTTGTGCTGTAACGGCAAAATCCTTGTATAGTTCTACCTCGTATGGATTTGCGTCTAATATATATTTGGCTGAAGCCAGAGAGCTAGCCGCAATAACGTACGAAACATCTCGTGACTGCGGGAGATACAAGCCACCGTCATTTCTGAACATTGTAATGCGTACTCTAGCACTTTCACTACAATTGGCAGCCTCGGCAGCACGTAATAGCTGAGCATCAAAAAATTCCATTGTAAAGTTCGTAGGAATCTCCATTCGCAAGATTCGCATAGAAGACATTAATCGAAAGTAATGCTCCTCAAGAAGCAAAACTTTTGAATCAGCAATTTTTATTGTTTCAAAAACAGCGTCTCCAAAGAGAAAACCTCTGTTATTTGTCGTTAATTGAGTTGTATCAGACTGAATAGTACCATTAAAATTGATCATAAAAAAACCCCGAATTTTGTTCGGGGCAAATATAAGTTTATTAAAACAATTTAGACAGATCCTATCACATGTTTTAAGTCTGCGATTTGATTTTCCCACAGAAGTTTAGATTCTTCTATTTCATCTTCGTGCGCATAGTCAATCACCATTAGTGAAACGTCTTTTGTTATCTCATCTTCAAGAATACGAAGTTCAAAGTAAAATTCTGTATCTTGATTATTATCATCAACCCATTTGAATCGTACCTTCTCTCCAGATTTTTTTGAAGACAAACGTGCTTTCTCTTCAGAGTCGTCCCAGATAAAAGTAAAGAATTCACCTCTTGAATTTACATTGTCTGCAAACCATTCGCTTAATCCTGACGGTGTAGAGATATACTGGTATAGTAATGCCGGGGAAGAGTTCACCGAAAATTCTATTTCATAACGTTGTTTGCCTTCCATGTGTTCAATTTTTGGGGAAATATATACAATATTAACGCAAGAAAAAAACCTTTTGAAAAAAAATAATAATTTAGTAAAATATGCTTGCACCATCTAATTATAGTTCTATCTTTGCACCCGAATAAATACTGACAATAGGTCAGTAAAATGGCGAGGTAGCTCAGTCGGTTAGAGCGCAGGATTCATAACCCTGAGGTCACGAGTTCAAATCTCGTTCTCGCTACAGAAGTTAAAAAACGGTTTAGATCTCTAAACCGTTTTTTTTTGTTTTAAGCTTAAAAAAAAGCTCTAAAAAATCTATAATCCACTTGAAATTACCTACTTCTTTATTTGATAGAATACTCCTATAACAATTGCTAAACATTATAAATTTATATTTTTTATCTTTTTATAATTTTGCAAATTATAGCAATTATATAAATTATTTATTTCCTACAAACAAACCTATGTGTAATTATGTTGCTCTTCCTCTTCAAATTGGGATCACAATTATAATCTCGAATTTGAGGGTTTTCTCTTGTCAATTTTGGAAAATTCCAAAGACAAGTTCGTGAATAGACTTTAATGATAATTCTTTTATTTGGGCGTGTACTTTCAACAGGATGACCTTGATAAAAGAATATAAAATATCGCTCAAGGACGGGCTCATAACTTGGCCTTAAATTCAAAGTATCATTATCTTTAGAAAATTATTAATTGAAAATTTAACAAGGTTGCATAATTGTAATCGGGTCTTATACATTTTAATGATTTCAACCGAAGGGTAAATCAACGTATTTTATTATCTTCAAGTATCAATAAGTACTTAAGCACTATATCGCAAGAATACATGCTTTTTAAGTTTAACTCTTGCGAGGTAATGCGTAAGGGAAATAAGAAATTACAGTATATTGTGTTAGGACACAGTATATTAAAAAAAGCAACCGGATTTTCTCCATACCGATCGATGAAATACTGTTTCGTTAAAAGTAATGAAAAGCTTTTTCCGATTGATAAAATGTGTAAGGTTTTAGAAGTAAGTTCTAGCAACTAGATAAAGGGAAACGGTCTGCTGTAAACATTAAAGCTATTAATAAAGAATAATTAAAAGTAGTAGCGAAAGAGACGTACTTTCAATATAAGCAACGTCATAGTAGTCAAAGGATTTATGCGGAATATTGTGGTCGAGGAAAGCTTCTTAAAGTCATTCAAGTTAGAATTTATTTAGGGAAACTATCTCACAACAAGAAAGATAATGTAGCAGGAGATTTTTGAATATATTCAACTATAGTGGAATAAAATGAAAAGGGATTTCTCCCCGAATTATCTCGAAATTCAGAAGTTTAATACTTAAAAAGCCAATATGTCGCCTAAGTCATACTGTAATTTCTATTTGTAAAGCCAATCCTTCATTACCTTATAATGCACATACAATAGTGTGGCTACAGCAGAAGATTTTACCAAGCCCTAAGCTATGGAATTATTTTAGCCATTATTTCACCTAATACTTTTTACGAAACAATCATATCATAAATTTATTCTCTGTTATTCGAAATATTTATCAGAGTCATGCTAAGTATATAGTAGTCAATAATTTTATCAAAGCGATTGTCATCCGTTATAGTCTGTCTTTTCTTTACGATTGAATATTTTGAGCTGTTATTACAGCCTTCTGGTGTGGAAATATCAATCTGTACCTAAGATAGTTTTAAAGGTTTTCTAGCCCTTACCGTTGATCTTATTTTTGATCGTGCTCCTGGCTAACAGAGCTTTCATCTCTACTGCAAAACTTTTTTTACTAAAACTTTTCAGCATCTGAATAAAAGATAAATACTTTCCAAATAAGAATTCTCTATAAAAAACTGGTCGTATGCTTTCCTTACTAACTCTCTTTATGTTTGCATATCCGTAACTTCTGTATGAATAAATTAATGATTTTTTTTACTCAGGCAGATTTTAGTTTAAAATCTCAGAATTTCAGCGAATCGTAGCTTTTTTCTAATTCTAAAAAGTTCTAACTTTTCGGGTATTGAATTATAGCTCTTTTGATTTACTTTGAAAATAAACATCATCTTTAGCACTAGATAATGATGCTGAATAATTTTTCTGAAATATAAAAACTACCTGGTTATGTACCTATATCATTATGAAATTGATTGACTAATGATTTCAAAGTCTTCTCATTATAACTTCAGCCAACTTTGCACGCCTTAAAAAAAACTGCATTTGAGCTCTCACCAAATCCCGAATTACACGTCCAGCATAAATTTGGCGAAAGCCTAATTATATTTGATAAGAAATTGATTGACTGATGATTTCACCGTCTGCTCGTTATAACTTCAGCCAACTTTGCACACCTTATAAAAAACTGAATTTGAGCTCTCGACAAAATCCCGAATTATACGTCCAGCATAAATTTGGCGAAAGCCAGAAAAAACCCACTACAGTTTAGAAAATTTTGGACAAAAAAAATACCCGACAGATGCCGGGTATTTATATATA
>CBDUDY010000054.1:0-12393 GCA_965366055.1 uncultured bacterium | reverse complement strand
CAACCGAAGCCATTACTAAAATTAAAAAGAATGAAGTTAGTTTTGGTGCTTGAGAGCGAATTCCGCCCATTTCCGCAATTTCTTGTGTATTGTAACGTCTTTCGATAATCTCTGCAACAATGAATAAACCTGCTACTACAAATCCGTGTGCTAGCATTTGCAAAACTGCTCCGCGGAAACCGTCAATTGTAAGTGTATAAGCACCTGCAGCAATAAGTCCAACGTGGGCCAGAGAAGAATAGGCTAGTAATCGTTTTAAATTTTTCTGACGCAATGCCACAATAGATCCGTAGATAACTCCAGCAATTCCGAGAGAAATCAAGATAGTCATATAATGTCTCGCTGCAAAAGGAGCGATTGGTAATTGCCACCTGATAATGCTATACAATCCCATTTTAAGCATAATTCCAGAAAGTAGAATAGTACCCACGAATGGTGCTTTTTGGTAAACTTTCGCTTGCCAAGTATGGAAAGGAATCAACGGAATCTTAATAGCGTAAGCCAAGAAGAATGCGAAGAAAATCCAAGTTTGTTCTGTTTCAGATAAAGATGCTTTTACCAAATCAGTTAGCAAGAAGCTTCCTGTTTTTTGGAATAAGTAAACAAATCCAACCAACATAAATAAAGAACCTGCCAACGTGTAAATAAAGAATTTCAAAACTGCTTTCTTACGAGATTCTGCATCTCCATTACCCCAAACAAGTGCGATAAAGTAGATTGGTATTAGCGAAAGCTCCCAGAAAATATAATATAGGAATCCATCTGATGCCAAGAATGTTCCTGCCATTGCAAAAGCCATAAATAGTACTAATGCATAAAAGGTCTTTGCGTTTGTGTAAGTATTTCCAAAAGACGAATAGATAATGATTGGCAATAATCCAGTTGTCAGCAACAACATCGCTAGAGCAAGTCCATCGCCAGAAAGTGCAAAGAATATTTTTGGGTTTGTTACCCAAACTTGTGCGAAATCTAATGACTGTCCTTGAGCGTGCATATTTACAAGCATCAAAGTGATTACTAGTGCTGCAACCGAAAATATCAGCGCGACTTTTGAAGCTAATTTATCACCGCTCAAATAAGTAGCAATTGCACCGGTAAGTAAGAGTATTAATAGTATAGATACATCCATTATCAAAAAATTATTGTCCTAAGAATAAGTAGATTAAAATAGCGCTGATGCCGAATACAAAAGCAAAAAGGTACAGACCAATATTTCCGTTTTGTACAAGACGTCCCTGAGCCGAAATGCCGTTTGCAACTTTTCCGAAACCAAAAACAATCGCTCCCAATGCTGGTTCTAACATATCTCTAAAGAAAGTAGAAATTGCATTGATTGGGGTGATTATTATCGCATTGTATATTTCGTCAACATAAAGTTTGTTGTAAAGAACATTTGCTAAACCTGTGATTTGTGCATCTTCTGCAGGAACTTGCTTGTTTTTCATATACATCGAATAAGCAATTCCAATTCCGATAAGTCCACCGATAATTGCAACGCCCATTAAAATGTATTCTGTAGTTCCCAAAACGTGAGCTTCTGCACCAGTACGTGAAATGATCGGAGCAAGGTAGTCATTCAACCAACTGTTGCCAGGAAGCGAAATAAGTCCACCAACTGTTGCTAAGAATGCAAGCACGATAAGTGGAATCGTCATTGTAGCTGGACTTTCGTGAAGGTGCTTTTCTTGTTCTGCTGTTCCGCGGAAGTCGTTGAAGAAAGTAAGGAAAACCAATCTAAACATATAGAAAGCGGTCATCACCGAAGCGATAGAAGCTACTGCCCATAATGGAATGTTTTGGTGGAAAGCTACTAGTAAGATTTCATCTTTAGAAAAGAAACCAGAGAATATCGGAATTCCAGAAATTGCAAGAGCTGCAATAATGAAAGTGATATAAGTAGTTTTCATATATTTTTTAAGTCCACCCATCTTGCGCATATCTTGTTCGCCACCCATTGAGTGAATAACCGATCCTGAACCCAAGAATAAACAAGCTTTAAAGAATGCGTGTGTGATTACGTGGAAAATAGCAACTTCATAAGCGCCAAGTCCAAGTGCCAAGAACATTAATCCCAATTGAGATACCGTTGAGTAAGCAAGAACTTTCTTAATGTCATTTTGAACGAGCGCAATACTTGCAGCTGCCAGAGCCGTAAGTGCACCAATGATTGCAATGATGTTTAGAATTTGCGGAGCTAGATCAAATAAGAAATGCATTCTGCTGATCATAAAGATTCCTGCAGTTACCATCGTCGCAGCGTGAATAAGTGCCGAAACTGGAGTTGGTCCAGCCATTGCGTCTGGCAACCAAGTGTAAAGTGGAATTTGAGCACTTTTTCCTGATGCAGCGATAAACAATGCTAGAGCAGCAGCAGCAATCCAATATGCCGAAGCAGTAGATCCGCTAGCCAGAATAATTTCTTTTAATTCAAGGAAATTTACCGTTCCAAATAATGCTAGAATAATAAATACTCCAGCAAGGAAACCTAAATCTCCAATTCTGTTCATAATAAACGCCTTTTTTGCGGCGTCATTAAACTCTTGGTTTTTATGCCAGAATCCAATCAGTAAGTATGAACAAAGTCCAACGCCTTCCCATCCAATAAACATTACAACAAGATTATTTCCTGCTACAAGAGTGATCATAAATAGGACGAACATATTTAGATAGGCAAAATACTGTGACATATTTTTGTCATCGTGCATATATCCTATTGAATAAAGGTGGATAAGTGCACCAATTCCTGTTACAAACATCAACCATAATAATGAAAGCTGATCTAGTAAGAATCCGAAGTCAATTGTAAAAGTTGAAAAGTTAATCCATTCAAAAAACGAAACTTCAATTGCTTGCTTGGTATCCAAAACTTGCAAAAACAAGATAAGTGTTGCAACAAATGAAACCGAAACTGCAAGCGTTCCTACAGCGCCCGAAATTGTTTTTCCAGCTGCTTTTCCAAAGAATATGTTGAAGAGAAATCCGGCGAGTGGAGCCAGTAATAAAGTTAATAGTAAGCTTGTTTCCATCGCGCGTTATCCTTTTAAATTTTTTAATTTATCAACATCAATCGAATGTAGATTTCGATATATTGATACTAATATCGCCAGTCCTACTGCTACTTCAGCTGCGGCAACTGCCATCGAGAAAAAGACAAAAACCTGTCCTTCGGCATCTTGATGATAAGTAGAAAATGCTACAAAAAGCAAATTCACCGCATTAAGCATAATTTCTATAGACATAAACATAATGATGGCATTGCGGCGGTAAAGCACTCCAAAAACACCAATACAAAATAAAATTGTAGACAGATAAATGTAGTTCTGAATCCCTATCGCTTGTAAAATATTTTCCATTATACTGTAGCTTTTTCTTTTTTAGACAATAAAACTGCACCAATCATTGATACCAATAGTAGCACAGAAGCAAACTCAAAAGGAAGCATATATTCATTCAACAATACTTGTCCAAGGACTTTGATTGATTGAAAATCTTGTCCCGAAATATCGTATTCTGTAATTGCAGGCTGCGCTTTTATAAAAACTGCCAGCATTACGAAGCATAACAGACAGAAAGAAATAACCGCTGCAATTTTGGATAATGATGATTTGTGTGGTTCGTCTTCCTTATTAAGATTCATAAGCATAATGGTGAATAAAAACAGAACCATTATCGCTCCAGAATACACTATAATATGGACCACCGCTAGAAACTGCGCGTTGAACATTAGGTAATGTCCCGCAATCGAAAAGAAACTAATCACCAAGTATATGGCGCTGTGAATCGGATTTTTACTAATGATAGTCAGCAATGCCGTACCCAAAGTAACCGCCGAAAGAATGTAAAAAATAATTAAGGTCATAACTTATGCTTTTTTCATACTGTTAGAAATTGCTATGTCAAGCGGCATTACCAGCTTCTCTTTTCCGTAAATAAAATCTTCACGATCATATTCTGACGCCACTAATTTCTTAGATTTTGTAAGATAAATTGCCTCTTTTGGACAAGCCTCTTCACACAATCCACAGAAAATACAACGTAACATATTAATCTCATAAATCGATGCATATTTCTCCTCACGATACAAATGTTTTTCGTCCGCTTTACGCTCAGATGCCACCATTGTAATTGCTTCTGCAGGGCAAGAAAGTGCACAAAGTCCACAAGCTGTGCAGCGTTCGCGACCTTCATCATCACGCATTAGCATATGTTGACCTCGGTAAACGGGACTAAATTCTCTCGTCTCTTCAGGATATTTTATGGTCACTTTTCTAGTAAAAAGGTGCGTTATTGTAGTCCACAATCCCTTCAAAATTGCAATCAGATACATACGCTCCCAGAAAGTCATCACCTTATTGGAAACAACTTTTTTACGGCCTGATAATGATATAGTTTCTATTGACATTTTATTTTTTATTTTTTTTTGGAGCTATTTCCCGCTATCCGTTCCAATCTTTTATGTTTTTTAAAAGAAAAAACATAAAAGGATTTCACTTCTATCGGGGCTAGGGCTCTTCGTCATTTAAGATTATTCAAATAATAGAATCACAACTCCTGTTATCATAATATTGAAAATCGCAAGCGGTATCAATATTTTCCATCCTAGATTCATCAATTGATCATATCTAAAACGTGGTATCGTCCAACGAACCCACATATAGAAGAAGATGAATCCACATATTTTTACAAATAGAACCAACATTCCAATTACGTTCGCAATATTAATTCCCCAGTTTTCAACTGCCCAAGCCATTCCTGGATAGTTGTAACCTCCAAAGAATAATACCGCTAGAATCGTAGCAGAAATAAACATATTCGCATATTCAGCAAATAGGAAGAATCCCATTTTCATCGAAGAATATTCAGTATGATATCCACCAACAAGTTCTGTTTCACATTCTGCAAGGTCAAAAGGAGTTCTGTTAGTTTCAGCAAAAGAACAAATTAAGAAAATCAAGAAAGACAAAGGTTGGTAAAAAACGTTCCAATGCATTCCTGGCTGCTGATAAGATATTTCGCGTAAGCTTAAAGTTCCAGTCATCATCAATAATGCGATAATCGAAAGTCCCATTGCAACTTCGTACGAAATCATTTGTGATGATGCACGAACAGCTCCCATAAGCGAAAACTTATTGTTTGAAGCCCATCCACCAATCATAATTCCGTAAACTCCTACAGATAATACTCCAATAATATAAAGCAATGCAACATCAATATCCGCGGCTTGCAATAAAATATCACGACCAAAAAGATGCAGTCTGTCTCCCCACGGAATCACAGCGCTGGTCATCAAAGCAGTACTCATCGCAATTGCTGGACCTACAATAAATAGAAATTTATTCGGCGTATTTGGAGAAAACTCCTCTTTCGAGAAAAGTTTTAATCCATCTGCCAATGGCTGCAAAAGTCCCCAAGCTCCCGCTCGGTTAGGACCAATTCTATCCTGTAGGAAAGCTGCAACTTTACGCTCAGCCCAGGTAGAGTACATCGCCATAATCATTGTCAAGGCAAATACCGCAACGATTATAACACTCTTCTCAATTATAATTGTACTATCCATCTATTTGTCTATTTCTTTACCGTCAATAGTTTCATTGTATCCAACCATCGGCATACTTAGCTTAATTCTATCCTGATCACGACCAAGTAAAATATTTTTCTCAGTATTGATATTTACTGTATCCAATTTCTGAATATAATTATTCTGATTGATAACAGAGAATTTTTCGAATTCACGTGGTCCTTCAATGGTCCAATCGCTCAATTCTTTATGGTCAAATCTACATCCGTTGCAAATAAAATCTGCCACTTCGTGAAACTCATCTTTTCTACCCGTAACTCTTTGGATTTCCTCTCCAAACATCCAAACCGTAGTTTTTCCGCTGCAAGTAGGGCAATCTCTGTGAGCGTTGTAAGGTTTGTTGAACCAAACTCTAGATTTAAATCTAAAAGTTTTATCGGTCAAAGCTCCAACTGGACAAACGTCAATCATATTTCCAGAGAACTCATTGTCAATTGCTTTTGAGATACAAGTCGAAATATTTGAATGATCTCCGCGATCCATAACTCCGTGAACTCTATTGTCTGTAAGTTGATCTGCAACCATCACACAACGGTAGCACAAAATACATCTGTTCATATGAAGTTGAATTTTATCGCCAATATCTTCTGGCTCAAAAGTTCTTTTCTCTTCGATGAAACGAGATTGCGATTTTCCGTGTTTGAAACTTAAATTCTGCAAATCACATTCTCCCGCTTGATCGCAAACTGGGCAATCTAGTGGGTGATTAATTAGCAAAAATTCCGTTACAGATTTACGTGCGTCAGTTACTCTTTCAGATGCTGCACTATTTACTTCCATTCCGTCTTGGCAACCTGTTACACAAGAAGCCATTAATTTTGGCATCGGTCTTGGATCTGCTTCACTACCTTTTGCAACTTCTACAAGACAACAGCGACATTTACCACCACTACCTTCCAATTTGGAATAATAGCACATAGCGGGAGGGACAACTTCGCCTCCTATCATACGCGCAGCCTGCAGAATCGTTGTTCCTGGTTCTACTTCAATTGTTTGACCGTCAATTGTTACTTTCATAACTATATTTTTTTAAAGCTTCAAAAGTGTTTCAACTTTTTCGCAGGATAATCTGCCGAAACTTCTTAGTATTATTTTAGATTTTGTAATCCTGTATCTATTTGGCGAAAGCCTAAACTGTCTGCTTCTGTAATAAATGACGCACTTTTTCAAAAGGCTCATCTACGAAGTGTGCTCTGTTTTTTACTTTCTCCGGAAATCTCACGTGGTATTCAAACTCATCTCTAAAGTGTCTAATCGCAGCAGCCACCGGCCAAGCCGCAGCATCTCCAAGAGGACAAATTGTGTTTCCTTCAATTTTACGCTGAATATCCCAAAGCAAATCAATGTCTTCTTCACGACCGTATCCATTCTCGATACGATTCAACACTTTTTCTAGCCAACCTGTACCTTCACGGCAAGGAGAACATTGTCCACAACTTTCGTGGTGGTAGAAACGTGCAAAATTCCAAGTATTTCGAACGATACAAGCGGTGTCATTATAAACGATAAATCCACCAGATCCTAACATAGATCCTGTTTCAAATCCACCATCACTTAAAGATTCATAAGACATCAAGCGGTCTTCACCAGCTGCTGTTTTGTAAATCAAGTTATGAGGAATAATCGGCACAGAAGATCCACCTGGAACCAATGCTTTTAACGGACGATCATCGATCATTCCGCCACAGTACTCGTCAGAATTCATAAATTCGTAAACGCTTACTCCTAATTCTATTTCGTAAACTCCCGGTTTTTTGATATGTCCCGAAGCTGATATTAATTTTGTACCTGTCGAACGTCCGATTCCAATTTTTGCATAATCATCACCAGAATTGTTGATAATCCAAGGCACAGATGCAATAGTTTCGACGTTATTTACCACGGTTGGATTCTGCCAAAGTCCCGATACTGCTGGGAAAGGTGGCTTGATACGAGGATTTCCACGTTTGCCTTCTAGAGATTCTAGCAAAGCAGTTTCTTCTCCACAAATATAAGCTCCTGCACCAATATGTACATAAACTTCTAAGTCGTAACCGCTTCCAAGAATATTTTTTCCTAACCATCCTGCAGCTTTCGCCTCAGCAATTGCGCGCTCAAGGATTTTGTAAACCCACATATATTCTCCACGAATGTAGATATATGAAAGGTGCGCACCCAAAGCAAAACTTGATGTAATCATTCCCTCTATCAAAAGGTGAGGAATGTGCTCCATCAAATACCTGTCTTTAAAAGTTCCAGGCTCAGATTCATCGGCGTTGCAAACTAAGTGACGAGGCTTTCCTGATTTTTTATCAATAAAACTCCATTTTAATCCTGCCGGGAAACCTGCACCACCACGACCTCTAAGTCCTGATTTCTTTACTTCTTCAACAACATTATCAGCACCCATATCGTTGATAGCTTTTTCAACAGAGGCGTAACCACCATTCTGTCTATAAACCTCGTACGATTTTATTCCAGGTACATCAATCTTATCTAATAATATTTTTTTTGACATCTTATTTATCTAACAATATTATTTTATCATTTTTACAATCATCAATAAGCTGATCGATTTTTTCTTTGGTCAAGTGCTCTTTGTAGAAATCACCCAACTGCATCATCGGTGCATAGCCACAAGCTCCAAGACATTCAACACCCTTTACAGTAAAAAGTCCATCAGCAGTAGTTTCTCCAACTTCAACACCTAGTTTTTCGCAAGTATAATCCATAAGATCTTCTACTCCGCGAAGGCAACAAGGTGATGTTTTGCAAAATTCAAACATATATTTTCCTTGAGGAGATCTGTTATACATTGAGTAAAACGACACAACCTCATAAACTTCAATCGGTTTGATTTCAAGAATAGCGGCAACTTTGTCCATCAATTCAATGCTCAACCAGTTGTCGTGTGCATCTTGTACTTCGTGAAGCACAGGAAGCAAAGCCGACTTTTTCTTATCTTCAGGATAACGACTTAGCAATTCATTGATGCGGTTCATCAATGTTTCACTCATATTCAAATTCTGTTTATATGCAGTTTCCATTTTGTATTGTGTTGTTTTTTTTGAATTCGAAAAAAGTTTTGGCTTTCGCCGAATTAAAAAAAGGTCATTTTTGAATTTAAGCGTCCAGTTCTCCAGCGATTACGTTCAGACTCGAAAGAATTACAATCGCATCCGAAAGCATCGATCCTTTGATCATATCAGGATATGCTTGATAAAATATAAAGCAAGGTCTTCTGAATTTCAATCTGTATGGAGTACGACTTCCGTCAGTATGCAGGTAAAAACCAAGTTCACCATTTCCACCTTCTACCGCGTGATATACTTCGGTTACTGGAACAGGAATTTCTCCCATTACAATTTTGAAGTGGTAGATTAATGATTCCATATCATTATATACATCCTCTTTTGGAGGTAAATAATAATCAGGAACATCAGCGTGGTAAGGACCTTCTGGCATTTTGTCTAATGCTTGTCTGATGATGCTCAAACTTTCCCAAACTTCAGCATTACGAACGCAAAAACGATCGTAAGTATCTCCTGATTGTCCTACTGGAACGATAAAATCAAAATCTTCGTAAGAACTATATGGTTCATTTACACGTACATCGTAGTCAACACCACAAGCACGTAAATTTGGACCTGTAAATCCGTAACCAATTGCTTGTTCAGCAGTTATTGCTCCTACATTTACAGTACGATCAATAAAGATTCGGTTACGTACAAATAGACTTTCGAATTCTTTCCAAGCAACTGGAAATTCTTCTAAGAAGATATCAAGTTTTTTGAAAGCCTCGTCGCTCCATTCTCTTTCAAATCCGCCCATTCTTCCCATATTCGTGGTAAGTCTGGCTCCACAAATCTCTTCGTAGATTTCGTATATTTTTTCTCTAAATTGAAATACGTACAAGAATCCAGTAAAGGCTCCAGTATCAACTCCCAAAATTGAGTTACAAATAATGTGATCGGCAATTCTAGCAAGTTCCATTACAATTACACGAAGGTATTGAGCTCTTTTTGGAACTTCAATTCCCAATGCTTTTTCAACCGTCAACCACCAACCCATATTATTAATAGGAGCAGAGCAGTAATTCATTCGGTCTGTAAGCGGTGTAATTTGGTAAAACGGTCTATTCTCAGCGATTTTTTCAAATGCGCGGTGAATATATCCAATTGTTGGTTCGGCTTCGAGAATTCTCTCACCGTCCATCAATAATATATTTTGGAAAATTCCGTGTGTTGCTGGGTGTGTCGGACCTAAATTTAGAATAGAAAGTTCATTTCCTTCTTCTGTTCGTGCCTGACGAATTATTTCAGCATATCTGTGCTCGGGTGGTAAAAGTAGTCCTGACATAATGTGAAATTAAATTTTGTTGATTATAGACTGATCGTCTAACGGTCGGTTTTCTCTAGTACGACCAAAGAAACGGTCATCTTTGTCTGTACGTCCTTGATCTTCCAAAGGAAATTCTTTACGCATAGGGAAAGAAGTCATCTCATCCATATTCAAAATTCGCTTCAATTGTGGATGTCCAATAAAGTTGATTCCGTAAAAATCGTATGCTTCGCGCTCCATCCAATTTGAACAAGCGAAAATATTCGAAATCGTTTTTAAATCTGGCTTCTCTTGGTTGAAGTATGTTTTGATTAAAACACGTTTGTTATCAATCCAATTATGCATATGATAAACCACGCAATAAGTTCTTTCGTCTTCATTTTTTGGATAGTGAATTCCACACATATCGGTCAAAAAATTGAATTTCAAAATTGGGTCATTTTTCAAAAACAGAATAACCGCCTGATTGATTTCAGCGGTTATTTCGAATGTAAAAATATCTTTATCTGTTTCAAAATTAAAAACATCGTTGCCAAAAGTAGCTACGAGTTTCTCTTGAATAATATTATTTTCTAAAGCCATTATTTGATATTATAAGAGGCTAATAATTCCTGATATTCAGGCGAACTTCTTCTACGTACCGATTCGCTTCTTACCAAATCTTGAAGGCGTAAAACACCATCTAGAATTTGCTCAGGTCGAGGTGGACATCCAGGAACGTAAACATCTACAGGAATCACTTTGTCAATACCTTGAAGTACAGAATAAGTGTCAAAAATTCCTCCTGAAGTTGCACAAGCTCCAACTGCGATAACCCATCTAGGTTCAGCCATTTGCTCATAAACTTGACGAAGAACAGGTCCCATTTTTTTAGCGATTGTTCCCATTACAAGCAACATATCAGCTTGACGTGGAGAGAAACTCATACGCTCAGATCCAAAACGTGCAATATCGTAGTGAGAAGCCATCGTTGCCATAAATTCAATTCCACAGCAAGAAGTAGCAAAAGGTAGAGGCCAAAGCGAATTTGCTCTTGCCATACCAACTACATCGCTCAATTTTGTCGCAAAAAACCCTTCGCCGGTATAGCCTTCGGGTGCATCTACTATATTTATTTTTTGATCGCTCATAATTTTTGTTTTTGTAGATTTAAAAACATCTTTCGAAGTTTAAATCCTTTTCAAATAAATCAGAAAACTGTTTTAGACTTTTTCGAAAATTATATTATTCCCATTCTAAAGCTTTCTTCTTTAAGATGTAGAAGAAGCCAATTAAGAGCAGTACCATAAAAACGGACATTTTGATAAGTCCTTCCATACCCATTTCTCTAAAGTTTACAGCCCAAGGGTAAAGGAAAATCACCTCTATATCAAAAAGTACAAATAAGATAGCTACTAGGAAGTATTTTACAGAAAATGGAACACGTGCGTTTCCTACAGATTCGATACCACACTCAAAGTTTCGGTCTTTGTTTCGAGACTTACGTGATGGACCTAAAAAGCCAGAAATAATGATGGTTGTCACCACAAATCCAACTGCAAGTAAGAATTGCATTAATATTGGAAAATAATCCGCCTGAGTTGTTTGCATTATCGTAAAATTTTCAAAAATTGTTTAGGCACAAATATACATTTGTATAATTTAATATACAATGCAAATAGACAATGCGTGATGTGGCGTAGGCGATTGTCTGTAATTTTTACTGAGTATAAATAAGAATGCGTTATTTTGAGAATATTGCATAAAAAAAGCGCCTCAATTGCTTGAGGCGCTTTCCTAAATCTTAGGTAACAAAAATATATATATTTTAGTCTTCCAAGGCAACTACCTGAGCAGCAACTTTACCTTTTCTTCCCTCTTCTTCTTCATAGCTAACTCTGTCACCTTCTCTAAGCTCTTCAGCTCTAATTCCTGAAGCGTGAACAAAAATGTCTTTTCCTGTTTCTTCGTCTGTGATGAATCCGTAACCTTTTGACTCATTGAAAAATTTAACTGTACCTGTACGCATTGTAATAGTAATAATAATTTATAATCCAGCAAATGTAGACTATAATATAATATGTCAATGCGTTTTTATCAAAAATATTTAAAAATAATTTTCAAGTTTTCTCAACTCTTCATATTTTTAAAGCGCTGACAATGATATTCTTATAAAATATTCTTTTCAAAAATTTTAAATTTATTTCAATAGATAGGAAAATACCTATTTTCTAATTAACATTTCGAAGCTTAGACTAGAGCTAGTCTAGATATTTGAGTCGAAATTAATCGCTATTTCCGATTATTTTTGAGTTGAAAACTAGTTTGATATTAAATGCAGGAAGATTTTATAAATTTTCAATATTTTTCAAAACAGAAATTGCTTTTTCTTTGGTGGCTGCCAGATCTGAAGGTTTCATTTTTTTGAGCAAGCTCATCATCATTGACATACGATGATTTCCTTGAAAATATTCTTTCTTCTCATCTAAAAAATGCCAATACAAACTATTGAAAGG
>CBDUDY010000053.1:0-12457 GCA_965366055.1 uncultured bacterium | reverse complement strand
AAAAAAAATCCAAATTTCACGAATGGAATTTGGATTTTATCTGAATTAATAAAGTGTTGGTTTAGTATTCATCATAGTTTTCACCGAAGTTAAACGTTAATGAGAAACGAAGCGTATTCTCTAACGGATTTTTAACTTTTGATGCAGAGAACAAGTATGAAACATCAACTTTAACTACATTGTATTTGAAACCTGCACCTAAAGCAAAGAACTTTCTAGCTCCTTTTTCAATACTTTCATTAAAGTATCCTAATCTGAAAGCAAACGAATCTTGGTAAAGATATTCTGCTCCTACTGCATACGTAAATTCTTTAAGCTCCTCGCTAAATCCATCTGGAGCATCTCCAAAAGATTTGAACATTCCAGAAACCCATCCTATATTACTATAGTCTTCATTGGTCTGAATAATTTCTTCCTGAGTTACATTTCCATCACCATTAATATCTGGATTTTGTGGAGTTGGAACTAGCAATTTATTGAATTCTGTGGTAAGAGAAACTTTATTGTATTCGTCAAAGATGAAGTCAAAACCTGCACCAACTTTCATGTTAGCAGGAATAAAGTTTGCATTATTATCTCCAGCCGATTTATCATATTTGATTTTCGGACCCATATTTTGGAAGTTAAATCCTCCTCTAAAGCGTCCATTAAAATCATTGAAAGCAATTTCTTCTGATTGATAGTATCCTGCAACATCTACCGCAAACGTACTTGCTGCAGAAGCATCTCCTTGTGCATCTGGAATTTTTAAGCTAGAGCTAATAAAACGACCGGCAACAGCCATCGAGAACACCTCTGATAATTGTAGTGAATAGGACGCATCAACTGCAAACTCACTTGGCTTTACCACATTAGGAATGTCATCAAAATTCTGTCTCAATTCTATTTCACCTAAACCGAAATAGCGCATACTTGCAGCAAATGCACTACGTTCGTTAAATCTATTAAAGTAAGTAATCTGACCTAGTGAAATATCATTTACAAGATCTGTGAGATATGGAGTGTAACTTAGAGAAAAACCCTGTTGCTCTTTAGAAAAAGCAAATTTTGCTGGATTGTATTGTTGAGAATAAGCATCTGGAGAAGTCGCTACTCCCTGATCTCCTAAACCTGCTGACCTGGCATCAGCTGCAACTAATAAAAACGGAACACCTGTTGTAATAACTCTGTCCTGCGAAAAACCAAATTGCTGAACCAGTAACAAGGCAAATAAAATTGAGATTTTTTTCATAAAAATTTTTAAAAAAAGAATTAGACAAATATAGTATTTTATTAAAGTATTACAAGTTTTTCATACTTTTCAGTTTGAGTATTGCTAACCAAAGACTTCACTGTAAGCTTATAAACATAGACCCCTTTACCGATTCTATCACCAAAATCATCTCGCCCATCCCAGGTTATTTCTCGCGATGTAAAACCCTCTGTCGTAACGATTTGGTTTGTTGTCCAAACAACTTTTCCGGTAACCGTAATCACCTGTACCTGCACTTGAAGCGGCTCAAAAGGACGGTTGTGCGTGAACCAAAACTGCGTATAGTTTACAAAAGGATTTGGATAATTTAACACATTAGTAAGAGTGATTGATTCATCTCCAACCACAACAAATTGTAGTTCCGCAGTTACTGGATTATTATAAACATCCCATCCTTTAAATGTTAACGTATGCAACCCTACGGAAAGGTTTCTGAATGGGAATTTAATTTTACCCTTTTTGAAGTTGTCAAGTTCCGTTTCGTAATAGTCATTAAGAACAAATGGATTGCTTTCATCTCCGTCCAAAATCGCAACTAAATCATGTCCAATTCCACTAGCTGTGTTAATTCCGTTTTCATCTTCTAAATAGGCTAGAAATATTGGTGATGCATTTGTAATTCCTCCAGATATAAAATTCTGGTCATTCATATATAGCTTAACGGTCGGTCCGGTAACGTCGACTGCGGCATTTGCATTAATTCCTCCTACCTTAATAGTATTGTCAAAACCAGTTTTATCTTGAACAGATTGCGCACCCTTTCCGTAAAAACTAATGCGCCCATTTCCAACAGGAACTCTAATGTCACGCGGCACCACGAAAGAGAACTCAAATGCTCCGCTATTTATTGTTGCGTTTCCTCTGAAAATAGTTTCACCTAAAACCTTGAAAGGCATTGGCGCGGCATTTCCATCATTATTTAATGTAAGTCTATCGATTGTTTTATCAAAAATATTTACAGAAAGTTCTCCATTATAGGTCGTCATCAAATTATCAAATTGATCCGTTACAACTCCAGTAAGTTTTATTGGCGCCAAAGCTTTTAAATCCTCAATATTTCCAGTAACAGAAACGTCATTTACCTTGGTAAGTTTGATTTTTGGTTTAGGTAGCGCTAACATAAGAGCTGGATCACCAATATAGAAAACCACATTTGAAGATGAATTTGGATTACTATTTTTTGCCAATCTTAAAGCTTCCGCCATTGTTGTTTGAACTGTTGGCCCTTGGCCATAATTAAAGAGATACTCCGAAAGACGATCATTAAAATTTTCTGCGGTCGATTGCCCAATTGCCCGAATAGTTGTAAGCATACTAATGGCGCCTCCCTTTGGATTCCAATAGGTGTATTCTCCGGCCGTAGGTCGATACGGATTATCAAATCTCGAAAAGTCGCATGTAATCGTAATAAATAAAGGATATTTATATTGATTTTGTAAATTTTGACCATCTGCCTTCTCCCAAATACGCTCTCCCGAAAGACCATCCTCTCCCCCATGTCCTAGATAATTAAACACCAAAGCTCCTTTTTCAAAATTATTAAAGAGATCAACTCTGGCCTGAGGATATCTTTTTCCGCCAGCAGATGTTTCTTGCACATAGGAATCTAGAAGAATTTTATTTACATTGATAAATGGCTTTTCCATATAAATTCGGTCTGAAAGCTCATTTTGTCTTTGCTGCAGATTTGCATCAAATGGAGTATCGGCATCATCTGAAATTAATACGATATTATTTCTCCAACTGCCGTAAGACTTAGGATCGTGATAATCAATTACTTTCTGAACCATCTCGTCTGCCTGTCTTGGATCGGCCACAAGCATCCGACCAACAGCAATGTCTATTCCTCCAAAAGAACTCGTAATATTACCTTCGTTTGTATCCATTAATCCAAAAAAGTCATCAGAAGCATATCCACTTTCGCCGGCCGAAAAACTATTCATCGCATGATATATCGGCACAATATTGCTATTGTTTGGAATTCTATTTTTATAATCAAACGAAGCATCACCAAATAAATTCACATACTTTACTGCTCTCTGTGGAAGACTTGCATTTTGATATACGTATTTTATAAAGTTTCGGATTCCGGCGATATCTTGCTTACCTGAAGAAAACTCCTGATATATATCTTCAAGCTTTACAACTTTCACATTTAGATTAGAATACTGTCTATGAAAATTAGCTAACTTCTCCGCTGACATTGACAAAATAGAAGGAGTAATTATTAAATAATCCACGTCAAGATATTGACCTTGGGCCGTTTTTAAAATAGTACCTTTCAAATCTTGATTAGCTACAGCTGACTGTGAATCTTTGGAAGGCGAGTAGTAATTAGAAGGATCAACTGCAATATATTTTCTTAGTTCACCCAAGGCCGCCTTAAAAGAAAAAGTGCCGCTTGAACCTATGTTTGACAAGTTACCTACATTATATATATCTGTAATGTCCCAAACTTCCGGAATAGACGTAGCATTACTGATGGTATATTGACCAATACCGGTTTGTGTTGCAGATTCATTCACTTGAAAACGGAATTGCTTTCCATACCCCACCAAATTGTTTGTTGCTCTCAGGATTATATAATCTAAAAAACCTTTAGACCCAGGAACGCCATTATTATTGAAGGTTAGTTTTATTTTAATATTTTGAGCTGCAGCAATTAAATTGTCAGAATTAAAAGTTGCGGTTGTCAATTCTGTACTTCCTCCAACAGACAATGAACCTAAATTTAAAGTCCCAACGTTCTGACCATTTGCCGCTATTGCAAAATTTGTTGTCGTAAATGCGGCAGCACCAGAGTAAATTGTGATACCAACTTGCGATGCTAAATCAATCTGAGGAAAATCAAATGCAAATTCTTGAACATTGTCAATATTAAATTGCTCTCCAAACCACCGTCGTCCTAGGCGAACAACATTTATAAGATCCTTCTCGTGATATTGATAACCATCATACTTTGTATAATTTTTTGTTACTACGGCATTTTCTAGAGGATCTAAAAGAGTCATTCTTTTTCCAATACCACCTTTGAAGGTTACATAATAATAGGATTTATCAGCATAAAGATTATTATGAGTCTGACTTTCAGCATTCCAATTATCAAGTCCTTCAGCATAGAAAAGTATATAGTCGTTATCATTAAAAATTCCATCATTTTCTCCAATTACCTGTATAGCGTTTTCAGTAATATCCATAGGATACGGAGTAGCATTAGCTAATGGCAACATTCTTCCTCCATTTCCATAAATTTTTATATTTCGAGGATCACCATCGACATTCATCCCCAAAGACTTTAAAAAGCTTTTCGACAATTTATAGACTCCAGACTTTTCAACATAGAAACGATACCATTCGCCCGAACTTAAAACAGAATTTGAGAGAATAGAGGGCGCAGCTGGAAGGGACGAATTTTTAGCAACATCTTCCTTAAATTGATAATTAAAAGATTTTATTCTTTTATAACTATTTCCTTCCTTTATAATAGGGCTGATAGTAATTGTAGTAAAATACAACTCCCTAGCACGTGAACTGTTAATGTTTGAGATAAGTTTTGTGGGAATAAGAGAAGGGTTTAAATCTCCAATAGAACTAATTGACTCGTAAATGACATCCGAAATTATTAGAGAATTTGCCTCAGCAGAAAATGTCTGCGGTATACTTATGACACCCACAATGCTTTTTTCAGACTCATTATACTGAAAATATTCCGCCGTAAAGTGTGGTATTTGAACACTATAGGATCCAAAAGAATAAGTGTTGTTGCCTGCCCAAACAAGCTCTACAGACTGTTTATTCTGGGCCAAAATAAGATTGCCAAAAAGCATAAAAGAGAGAAGTAAAATATTTTTCATCAGGATATGAACGTGAGATGTACTGAAATAGTACGACAAAAGTCTACAATTAAATGCTAAAATAGTTATAATATTTTTGTCATCTTTGCGTTTCATTGTTTTAGGGAATTTTTCCTGGACAAAAATTTAATATATTATTATATAAAACGGCTTGCAGTTTACTCACTAATTGTTATATTGCGGCTCGAAATTTATTACCTACAAAAGATGAAAGTAAATAAAATTATGGTTGTTAAGCTAATGTTGTCCCTGGCATTAGTATTCAGTTTTGCTAGCTGTAGCAAAAAATCAAGCTCCAAAAACTCTTCAAGAGCGACGGGCTGGAAAATCAACGATAAAAACGGAGGATTCCAATATGCTACCAATTTTAAGAAGCAGGAAGCTGGTCCGGGATTGGTTATGGTTGAAGGTGGAACTTTTACCATGGGTAAAGTACAGGATGATGTTATGCACGATTGGAATAACTCTGCAAATCAGCAACACGTTCAGTCATTTTACTTGGATGAAACAGAGGTAACTAATATGATGTACATGGAGTACCTTGATTGGTTAAAGAGAGTTTTCCCTCCAACAGAAGAAAATTATAAAAACATATACGAAGGCGCTTCTCCTGATACACTTGTGTGGAGAAATAGACTTGGTTATAACGAAACAATGACTAACAACTACCTTAGACATCCTGCTTATGCGGAGTATCCTGTAGTAGGTGTTAACTGGATTCAAGCAACTGAATTTTGTAAATGGAGAACAGATCGTGTGAACGAAAATATCCTTGAAAAAAATAAATATATTAAGAAAGATGCTAAGCTAGGAGCAACTGCTGAAAGCACTTTTAGTACGGAGACTTACATCAATGCACCATCTAAAACTTTTGGTGGAGACGAAGAATTAGTTCTTAAAAAAGGGAGAAAAGGAAGTAAAGCAGATAGTACAAACGTTTATGCAAATCGTTCTTCAGGACTTATCAATCCTGAATACAGACTTCCAACAGAAGCAGAATGGGAATATGCAGCGGCTGCTGATGTAGGAAATAGAGAATACAATATGTATAAAGGCCAAAAGAAATATCCTTGGTCTGGAAAATATACTCGTAACAGTAAGAGAAAAGTTATGGGTGATCAACTTGCCAACTTTAAACAAGGTAAAGGTGATTACGGTGGAATCGCTGGATGGTCTGACGATGGTGCAGATATTACAGCAAAAGCTAAATCGTATCCTCCAAATGATTTTGGATTGTATGACATGGCTGGTAACGTTGCAGAATGGGTTGCTGACGTTTATCGTCCAATAGTTGACGATGAATATAATGACTTCAACTATTATAGAGGAAACGTTTACATGAAAAACAAAATCGGTGAAGACGGTACTGTTGAGATTGTAACTGCAGACACTCAAGTTTATGACACTCTTGCAAACGGAAAAATTATCGCTAGAAATTATCCTGGAGAAATTGCTCAGGTACCAGTTGACGATAAAGAAACGTACCTAAGACAAAACTTCAGCAAATCTGATAATAAAGATTACAGAGATGGTGATAAACAATCTACTCGTTATTTTGACTTTGGTGGTGCAGAAGATGCAGACTTAGAAAAAGAAGGAAAAAGAATGTATGATTCTCCAAAACATAATATCACAACAGACAGTTTGGGTAATATGGTTAGAAAGTACGATCACTCTAGTAAAAGAACTACTCTTATCAACGATAATGTTCGTGTGTACAAAGGTGGATCTTGGAGAGATAGAGCTTATTGGTTGGATCCTGCACAAAGAAGATACTTCCCACAAGATATGGCTACAGACTATATTGGATTTAGATGTGCGATGTCTAGAGTTGGACCTAAATCTGACAAAAAGAAAAGAGCACGTAATTAATTTAAATATCTTTATCAAACAAAAAAGCCCTCTCGTAGGGCTTTTTACTTTTAATAACTATTACAGATGACTATACCAGAAATTCACTCCCTATATCTTAGCTGCGATATTGTTGCAACAGACACCAGAAAAATATCGGACAACTGTTTTTTCGTCGCTCTAAAAGGTGAAAATTATGATGCAAATACATTTACAAAAGAAGCCTTGTCAAAGGGAGCATCCTTTGTATTGATTGATAATAAAGAATACTATATTGACGAGAGAACGATTCTAACCGAAAATTCTTTAACAACATTACAAGAATTGGCAAAGTATCACAGAAATTTTCTAAAACTTCCTATTTTAGCAATTACCGGAAGTAATGGAAAAACAACTACCAAAGAAACTGTCGCAGCCGTTCTAAGTAAAAAGTTTAAAACAAAAGCCACCATCGGTAATCTTAACAATCATATTGGAGTTCCATTGACGTTACTATCTTTCAACCAAAATACTGAATTTGGAATAGTTGAAATGGGCGCAAATCATCAGAGAGAAATTGAATTCTTGTGTTCATTAGCGACTCCAGATTATGGTTATGTTACAAATTTTGGCCTTGCACATCTTGAAGGATTCGGAGGCTATCAAGGTGTGATAAAAGGTAAAAGTGAAATGTATGAATATCTTACAATTGCTAGTAAAATGGCTTTTGTAAATCTTGATGATCCAATCCAAGATGAAAAAACTCGAAATTTAAAGAGATTCACATTTTCCGAAAAAAAACAGGATTCTGATATCTTTTTTTCATTTGTAGAAGCAAAACCCTTTGTGCAATTAGTAGTAAATGGACTTTTAAATCAATCACAATTACTAGGTTTATACAATGCTGAAAACATCAAAGCTGCAATAGCAATTGGAACTTATTTTGAGGTAAATAGCAGAGATATGAAAGATGCTATAGAACATTATGTTCCAACAAACAATCGTTCCCAGATGATAGCTGTCAAGGATCACTCAGTAATTCTCGACGCCTATAATGCCAATCCTAGCAGTATGGCAAATGCATTACTGAATTTCGTTAAAATTGATGGAGAACATAAAATTGCTATTCTTGGCGACATGTTCGAACTTGGAAAGGAGGGATCAAAAGAACATAAGAATATTATAGTATCCTTACAATCTTCTAATATTGATGTATATTTTGTAGGAAAACATTTTTATAAAGAAAAAATCACCAATCCAAAATTCAAATTTTTTGAGACTTTTGAAGAATTTGCTGATGCATTCCGTCACCATCATGTAGAGAAAGCTACAATTCTTATAAAAGGATCTAGAGGAATGGCACTCGAGCGAACATTAGAACTTTTATAAAAGAACATCTTTATTACTAATACACCAAAGCCACTAAAAATGATTGCTTAGTGGCTTTGGTATTTATTTTTTCACGCACTCTTCCAGATTTAACCAAAAAGATATTGATCAATTTTTTAAAAAAAAATAATATCTAACCATCTTTAAAACATTCCTAGTACAAAGGATTAAAAATTTTTAGTAATATTTTTTCGTAACAATATGGTTTGTTGTATAAATCACTTTTAGTTAATTTCACAGTTAAATAAAATATGTCAAATTTTAAATAACACTACTTAAATCGGTGCTACTGATTAATTTCTAAAACTAAAACACAATTTTGTAAAGCGTAGGTATTTAACTTCCAGAGTGAGCTTCTTATAAAATATGTCCTGTGATGCCGACCATACAACTTTCCATCCTCTAATTACTCTTCCTTCGTTGTCCCCAAATAATTTTCGGAAATAGATTTCAAACTTCCATCTTCTTTCAGTTTAAGCAACTCGAGATTCATCGGAAAAACCATCGGAGAATTTAATGGAAACGCAAATCCATATCCTTGTTTAAGATATTCGGCTACCGAAATAATCATATGTTTATCTGGATTCTCTTTAAGATAATACATCAATTGAGGTCTATCAAATACTACAGCATCTATTTCTTTATTTTTCAATAGTTCATATGCTTCTTTTAGATTCGTAACAGTCACATTTTTTCCATTGTTTTCCTTCACAAATTCCGCAGCAGAAGAATCTTTCAATACGGCAATCTTTTTATTGACAAATTGTTCAGCACTTGAAACCTGTACTGTACCCAATCCAGATAACGTTAACGTACTCGCAATACCCGCAATCATTGAAGTTGCGAAAATAAAAGAAATAATCATCCACGCTCCCGCAATAATTCTACCCATCAAAGTAACGGGTGCAATATCACCGTATCCTGTTGTGGACATTGTAACGATCGCGCACCACATTCCATTTGCAATGCCGCGCGGTGCATCGTGAGGAAACTGTTCAGGTGATACCTTTCGCTCACTTAACCAAAGCAGTGTCCCAACTACCGCAAGGATAAAAAGGAAAACAAATAGTGCATACAAAAGACTCATTGTAAAAAACGGCGCAATCCTATCAATTATATCCGGATCATCAACACGCGAGAGAATTGATAAACTTGCCTGGTAGTAAGGCTGCGTAAATTCTACCTTCTCAGCTCGTGCAGCTGTAATACTCGCTGGACCTACGACAACATCAACCTCTCCCCCAGACAATGCTCGAATTGCTTCCGAAACACTATTATAGGGTTCTATTTCGTATTTAATATTTTGAGCATTGGCCGCTTTTTCCCAAACTTCAATTGAAATTCCGTTCCAAGTTTCACCTTTATGAAAAACAAATGGCTCACTTCCAGCATAACCAACTTTTAGCTTTTTGGCGGTAAGAGGTGCTCCAATTTTCTCTACAGTATTTTGGGAATAGCTACTATGAGAAAGTAAGAAAATAAATGAAAATAATAATGAATATACAAGAGATTGTTTGTAATTGAAAACCATAAATGTTCTAAATAAATTAAATGTCTGCTACTAAATATCGCCAACATGAAATGAGATTTTTGACATATTAATCTCAAAATCATCATGATTTTTGAAATTACAATTAATCTCGAAGCTAAAAGTTTTCTTTTACATATAATTAAGAAAAAATAGATCAGTAATTTCGTGAATGATAATACCAACCCAAAACTTTCCGCATAGACAACTTTCAAGTATTCCAATTTACCTTCTGTCTCATATTTTTAACATCTTAGCAATAATTTAGTTCTAATCTTGAATTAAAATCATTTTTTAGCGTATTAAATGCTCACTTTTACAATAATTCAAAATATATTTTGATAAATTATTATGGAATTAACGACTTTTTATATCAAGAATTTTTCGGTAACTCGGTTTTAAGAATTTTAGTGGTGGCAGCAATTGTTCTTATAGGATTCGTGATTTTGGGACTGGTTAAAAAATACTTTTTAAGGCATTAAAGAAATTGTCCGAAAACGCGATTAAACATGTAGTTCTTTTACTCGAAGTCGCAGACCAAGCACTATCATCACTTATATACGTCGCTCTTCTTTAGTCAAGTATTTTTATATTGATAATGGCAACTGACATCAGAAAAATTGTTAATAATCTAATGATGGTCGCGATTGTATTTTTCGTGATCCGAATATTAATCATACTTATGCAGAAAACTTTCATTGCTTTTGTCCTAAAACAACGGCATGGTGAGACACAATTACAACAGCTGAGCGGACTATTGTTAGTAATTAATATAATTGGCTGGAGCGTTGGAGTAATGTTTCTGATGGGAAATCTTGGTTATGTTACAACGATCATTGCCGGCTTAGGAATTGTTGGTATCGCGATTACCCTTGCCGCGCAGGTAGTATTGGGAGATTTCTTTAGTTATTTTGTACTATTTTTTGACAAGCCTTTTGATGTGGCCTATTTTATCGAAGTCGATTCAATTTATGGTACAATCGAAAATATGGGTCTAAAAACTACAATTTTGAGAGAACTTGTTTGTGACGAATTAACTATTCCAAATAGCTCTTTAGCGAAAGCGAAAATTCACAATTATTCAAGAATGAAAAATCGCCGAATCACTTTTCACGTTGATATCGTAAAAGAAACTCCTTTAAATAAGGTCAAATTATTTGCCAACACCGTCAATGAAATGATCAAAAATCATCCACATGCTAATTTGGTCAGAGGTCATTTATTAGAATTAGCAGAATTTAGTTGCAAGCATGAATTTACCTATTACGTCACAGATGCAGATTACACCATTTATCTCGACGTACAACAGGCATTAAATTTTGGTATTCTCGATCTTTTAGAGCATAACAATATGAAACTTGCATACCATACACAGCGGCTTAATATTACACGTCCTGACTTCTAAAATATTTTAAATTATTTTGGCGATACCTTTGCCAAAATATTTCAGAGTACCATTAAAGTTGTTATGTGGCTCAGGTGGTGCCATTTATTCCCAATCTTTCTTGTAGCTTTTGCTCAGCAGAGCCACAAAAAAGTATGTGCTTCGCCATTTTGCCAAAGCTCTGGTCCACTATTATCCCTTTCTCAAACTACCTCACAAGAAAATACAATCCCATAATCTAAATTCATTTTATAAAAAATAGCATTAACGAGGATTGTCTATACAATCATTTTAATTTTTATTGCATGTAATCAGTCGATTTAGTACTGATCATCCCTACGGAACTTTTAATTTCTGGTCTATTTAATTGACCCTGAATTACTACTGATGGCAACAATAAATTCGTCCCGATGAGGCTTAATTCGCAATTATAAGTTATTTAACTACGAAATGCCATCAAAAATGTATTCACCGCATGGATTGCAGTATAGTGAGATGTAGTATGTGGAAATTTTTGAGCATGCTGCTCTGACTATCCTTTAGAGACCTTATAAATAATCACCGATTTCCAGAAGAACGGACGTAGTTGTAACTCACCACTTTTGTTGTGGTTCTATATGATTATGATTGTTGCAAAGTCCCCCAGAGACGGACTTATGAATTTACAGTTAAAGTTAATTGCGAAAAATTTCAGAGTCATTCTTGCATCATTACGCCACAAAAAATCCTTTTAAAGTCCCAGAGAAATGATATTATTGTAAATTAACTGTTGAATAGTGAGATATTTCATAATCTTAGCGTAGAGTCTGTTTGAAATTTGTGGGTAATGAATATCGCTTGTACCAGTAAAGACAAGGCATGCCTTGTCTGGACAAAGCTAATTTCTGCTTTTATTTTATAAAAAGAGCTATAAAACAAAAAAACCTACTCTTGCAATTAGGCTTACTTCGAAATCTAAAGGGAATTTTTGGAATTATGCTATTATCTGCACATTTTCAATATTTGATCAATACACCTAATTCCAGTACAGACAAGGCATGCCTTGTCTCAACAGAGATCTTTATTTCATCTTTTTTATAAAAAGAGCTATAAAACAAAAAAGCCTACTCTTGCGATTAGGCTTTTTCAAAAGAAAGGCGACGAACCGAGGACGAAGTCCGAACAGGTCGCTCCGATAAAAAACAAAAAACCCCGTTCGATAGAACGGGGTTTTTCAAAAG
>CBDUDY010000052.1:0-12709 GCA_965366055.1 uncultured bacterium | reverse complement strand
ACCTAAAACGCTCTGGCGAAGGACGCGCCCAAAAAATTAAGAATTGAATAAAAACAAAAATTCGATTTGCGAACTAAAATTTAGTCTGCAAATCGAATTTTATATTTGGAAAAAATCTACTTTTTTGTGAGAATCAGCCAGCCCAGAAAATCTCTAAAATTTTGAGGAGAAACGCCGTGGCCCATAGGATATTCTTTGTAAGTAACATCGATATTCATCGCTTCCAAAGCAGGTTTCGCCATACGTCCCCATTCTACAGGCACGACCTGATCCTGACTTCCGTGAGAACAGAAAACTTTGAAATTATCGAAATTCTTTTCGCGGAATCCATCAACAATTAAATCGGTATTTAGATAGCCACTCATCGCAACAATGCGGCGAATGCGCTCTGGATACGACAATCCAATCGCGTAACTCAAGATAGAACCTTGACTAAAACCGATCAGAGTCACATCGTCATGGTCTATATTATACATCGGAATTATCTCGTCAAGAAAGTCCATAATTTTGTCTCTTGACACAATTGCTTCTTCGTTATTTGAGAATTTATTCTGATCTGCATCAAAATTAATTGCGTACCAAGCGTGGCCATAAGGCTGTAAATTGTAAGGTGCACGCACCGAAATAATGCAGTACTCTTCAGGTAATTCGGTGGCAAAAGAGAATAAATCCTCTTCGTTGCTACCGTAACCGTGAAGCAAAAGCAACAGCGGATTCTTGTCTTTTTTTACTTTTGGCTCACGTACCAAATGATGTAATGAAGTTGCCATAATTATTCTATGTTTTTAAAAATTTTCTGAAAAAAACCTCCTAAAAGAGGAATTGCTCGCATTTGACCTTGTAAAGCAGTTAGAAATCCGTAGATCCAAAGGACGAAAATGAAGGTCCAAAAAGAGTAAGTCGCCATCCAACTGTCAAAATATCCAATAAAATAACCTAATAAAAAGAAGGTAATGAAAATCCCTAAAGATTGTCTAATATGAAAAGCGGCAAATGCATTCTTGTTTTCGCCGTTCATAACCATTGCGCTAATAGTTCCAATTAAGGTTAAATAACTGATTATTGCGGTCTTTTTTCCTTCTTCAATCGTATTTTGAGTAATCATTATTTTAAAATTAATTGAGCGTTATTCAAAATTCCGTAGACTTTTCCTTGAGTTTCAAATCCTAGAAAAGCGGAGTTTTTGGATTTTGATAAAATATCTTGTTTTGTAAAAGTTGATTTTCCAGTTGTTGTGAAAAGTGTCAAATTTGCTTTAGCACCTTTCTCAATTTTTGAAGATTCAATTCCGAAAATTGATTTTCCAGCCGTAAGTTTTTTAACGATAATTTCTGTTGGTAAAACAGTTTGTAAAGCTGCAAAAGCACTTTCTAAACCAATTGTACCATTCATCGCCATATCAAATTCCATTTTTTTATGCTCGATATCGATTGGATTATGGTCTGAAGTTATCATGTCAATTGTTCCGTCAAGAACCGCCTCAATTAAGGCTTTTCTGTCTGATTCTTCACGTAGTGGCGGACTTACTTTAAATCGCGTATCAAACGATTGCAAAGTTTCGTCGGTAAGAGTTAAGTGATGCACGCTAACGCTGCAGGTAACTTTTAGACCTTTATTTTTAGCTTCGCGAATTAATTCAACCGACTTTGCTGTGGAAATTGTTGGAATGTGAAGTTTGCCTCCAGTATATTCTAAAATAAATAGATTTTTAGCTAGATCAACTTCTTCGGCAAGATTCGGAATTCCTTTCATTCCAAGTTGAGTACTAATAATTCCTTCATTCGCAATTCCGGTACCCCGAAGATTTTTGTCTTCGCAAAAAGCAATAATTAATCCATCAAAATCTTGTGCGTATTGAAGTCCAATCTTAAATAATAAGGAATTACTGATACTTTTATTATAGTCTCCAAAAGCAATTGCGCCAGCATTTTTCATATCAAAAAGCTCGGCAAGATCTTTTCCTTCGGATGCTTTGGTGAATGCACCAATTGGATATAAATCTGTTGCTGCGGCGTTTGATTTACTTTTTACAAATGCAACTTGCGACTGATTGTCTATAATAGGAGTGGAGTTAGGCTGCAAAGCTACAGCGGTAAAACCACTTTTGGCCGCAACCATCAAACCATTGCTGATAGTTTCTCTATCTTCATAACCTGGTTCACCAAAACTGACGCTGCTATCAAACCAACCGCTAGAAATATGTAAATTATCTAAAGTAAGTTCTTGAATGTCAGAGTCGTTGTTGATACTTTCTGCGATATTCGAAATGACACCATCTTCAATTAATAAATCGATTTTCTTATTATTAAATGGACTTGCGGCATCAATAATCGTAGCAGCTTTTATGATTATTTTCATTTTATAAATTTTTGAATGGCTATTTCGGTGAGTAGAAAGAGCAGGCAAAGGGCGATAAACCACTTCCAAAAGGAATTGTCTGTTCTGTCTGATTTTATAGTAGATAAGATCGAATCGATACTTTCTGTAGTGTTTAATCTGTCTAAAAGATTGTTGTCGATATTGCTTAAATCACTTTCTGATCGATCGTAATTAAAGCTTACTAAGGCAATCTTCTGGTCATTATTCATTACTTGAAAATTGCCAGAAGTCGCAGGATTATCTGCAAATGAAAGTGTGACTTTTTTATTAAAGACCTTTTGCATCGGAATAAAACTTTCATCCTTATTTTCAACTTTTAAAACGGCATCTTTCCCCAAACTTGTAAAAGCTGAGAATGATTGATCTGAACCAATTTTGATTGCCGAAATCGCCGCATTTGCATTGGCTTGAGCCATATTAAAAAACGTAGGGACAATCAAAGGTGAGTTTTGGAAATTGCTATTTTGCTTATTTAAAGGAGCAGAAAAAACATAGACTTTTCCAGCTTTGTGAGGAACAATGGATAAGAAACTACTTTGATCTGCATATTTCAAAGCAGAAACCGCCGAACTTTTAATTTCGAATGAACTATTAGTTGTTGGATACTCAAAATTATCTACTTTCTTTTCGAAAACACCTTTGTATAAAGGATTGTCAAATGCAATTGTACTAACTTTCTTTTCCTGATCTGCAAATTTTAAAAACTGATAATTTCCAAATTTCGAAAGAAACGAAGATCCATTTTCAGAAGACATTGCTTTTGAAGGAATCATAATAACACTTCCACCTTCGGCAACAAAAGCTTTTAGATTTGTTTGCAAAGCTTCAGGAATATCCGATAATTCATTCAATACGACCACATCTTGATCTTGTAATAAACTATAATCAAGTTTTTGAATCGTCGAATTTTGATAATCAAATTCTTCTGAAGTGTAAATCCTTTTTAGAAATCCTGCGAGATTGTCTTCACCAATACTAATTACCGAAGTTTTCTTTGGATTTTCGATAGAAAAATAATACGTATTATCATATTCTAAAGCATTGTCTTCAATTTGAACGTAGCCGTGGAAATCTGCTTTTGCAATTTTGAAAGGAACAGTAACTTTAGATTTATCAAGTTTCAAAAGGGTTTTTGCAACAAGCTTATCATTATTATAAAGCGCCATACTCAAATTGCCATCATTTTTTCCGTACGCGCTTACATTTACAGCAATATCATAAAAGTTATCTTGAGTGTCGCTGATATAAATACTGTCGATAGAAACGTTGCTCTGCTTTTGGGATTTCGGAATTATAAAATGAGTTAGAAGTCCCTTGTTTGCTGCATCGACATCTTTAGATTTTAATCCAATTCCGTCGGTAATAACAATAATGTCCTTTCCAGCATTGGAAGTTTTACTATTAATTTTTCCAATTTGAGTTTCTAAATCAAATGAATTATTTGAATATGAAATCTGTTGCAAATCTTTCTGAACCGAACTAATATCTGTATCCCAATAATTCTGGTCATTGGTAAGAAGTGAAAAAGTCTGATTTTCGGGAATTTCTTGAAGAAGATCTTCGACTGAACGTTTTAGTAATTCACCTTTTTCTCCTTTTGCTTGCATCGAAAAGGAGTTGTCAAGAATTATAAATAAACTATTGTTGGTATTTGATGTATCTCTAGCATCGCTAAATGGTTGGGCAAAAGCAATAATCAATGCCGCTAGAAGTAGCATTCTTGTAATAAGTAACAACCATTTTTTAAGCTGTGAACTTTTTCTAGTTTGAACCACAAGATTTTTCAAGAATCGAACATTTGTAAAATATTCTTTCTTGAATCGACGTAACTGAAATAAGTGAACTATTATAGGAATAACCAGAAGGAAAAGGAAGTAGAGTATTTCTGGATATTTAAAGTGCATTCTATTTTAAGTTTATCAAATATAGTTGTAAGTTTTCTAAATCAGAAAGTATAGACACAAACATTTTAAGTGATTGTCAGACGTTCACTTCAAATATCATATTACTTCTTCTTTTTGTTTCTTTTCGCAGTCTGAGCGCGCAACAAACCTCTGTTTATAGAACCGTGAGTTTTCTTTTTAGTTTTTGAAGGACCTCCAAGATTCACTTTTTTATTCTTATCAGATTTCTCTTGAAAAGCTCCATCGCCAGAAAGTTTTGGTTTCTTTAAAAGAAATTTGATTTTTTCTTTGTCTTTTTCTGGGCCGATCAACGTAGTTGAAATAACTACTTCTTCCGGAAATTCGGTCATTGGAAGTTCAAAGTCCATCAATTCTTCTATGGCTTCTTGCATTTCCTTTTCGCGAACTGTTACAAAGTTTATCGCAGTTCCGGTGGCATCAGCACGACCTGTTCTACCAATTCTGTGCATATATTGTTCAGGCATTTCCGGCATTTCGAAATTTATTACGTGTGTAATATTCGAAATATCCAATCCACGCGCCATAATATCGGTTGTGATAATTCCGCGTAAACTTCCATCTTGAAAATTAGCCATCGTGCTAAGACGGTAATTTTGAGATTTATTAGAGTGGATCACTCCAAATTCTCCTTCAAACTGCGCATCAATCTTCTCGTGAAGCATATCTGCAATACGTTTGTTATTTACAAAGACCAACGCACGACTCATTCCTTCATTATTCTGAAGTAGGTGAGTTAGTAAATTGATTTTAGTATTAAAATTCACCACATCGTACGTTACCTGCTCGATATTTTCAAGCGGCGTTCCAGATGCAGCAAGTGTAACTTCTTCTGGATAATCAAAAAAGTCATTTAGAATCGCATCAACTTCATCAGTCATCGTTGCAGAAAAGAGAATATTCTGTCTTTTCTTAGGCATCATTGCAAGAATAGATGTCAGTTGAACTCTAAAACCTAAATTCAACATTTCGTCAAATTCATCAATAACTAGTTTCTGAGTATCTTCAAAACGGATCACATTGTCTAGAGCAAGATCCATCACACGTCCCGGAGTTCCTACAAGAATATCAATTCCAGTATAAACTGCCGTTTTTTGTGTATTTATATTCACACCTCCGTAAACTCCAAGCGAGCGTACAGACATATATTTTGTAAGTTTCTGAACTTCTTCTACAACTTGTACCACTAATTCACGAGTAGGAACGAGAATTACTAATTTAGGAGTGTGAGAACTAGAAAATTTGTACAACTTAAGTAAGGGAAGTAGGTAAGCCAAAGTTTTACCCGTACCAGTTTGAGCAATTCCCATCATATCACGACCGGACATTATCACTCCAAAAGATTTCTCCTGAATAGGAGTAGGAGCTGTAAAGCCCAGATCATCAATGGCTTTCTGTACAGATTTTGGAAGATTAAATTGCTCGAATGTACTCATTTTAATTTTTTGGCAAAGGTACATTTTTTTATGGAGTATGACGCGGACTATCAGAAAAATCGACATTCTTAAGCACCTGAATTTGATAGTGAAACTACATTTAGCAATAGCAAAAGACAATTTTTTAAAGTTATATCATATATTTGTTTCCAAACTTCAAAAAATGGCAGGAAATAGTTTCGGCACGCTCTTTAAACTTACTACTTTCGGGGAGTCGCACGGCGAGGCAATTGGAGGAACTATCGACGGATGTCCTGCAGGAATCGAAATTGATTTTGAAGCTATTCGCAAAGAAATGCAGCGACGCAAACCGGGACAATCATCGATTGTAACCCAAAGAAAAGAAGAGGACGAAGTTGAATTTCTCTCAGGTATTTTCGAAGGTAAAACTACTGGAACTCCAATTGGTTTTATTATCAGGAATACCAATCAAAAACCCGCCGATTATTCAGAATACAAAGATACTTTCAGACCAAGTCACGCCGATTACACCTACCAACAGAAATACGGAAATCGCGATTATCGAGGTGGTGGCCGAAGTTCGGCAAGAGAAACTGCTTCGAGAGTAGCGGCAGGAGCAATTGCAAAACAGATAATTCCAAATGTAAAAATCAATGCTTTTGTATCTTCGGTTGGGGATATTTTTATTGATAAATCATATCAGCAACTAGATTTTTCGCTAACTGAAACTAATGATGTTCGTTGCCCTGATTTGGCTTCTGCCGAGAAAATGCAAACTTATATCAAGCAAATAAAAAAACAAGGCGATACGGTCGGTGGAACGATAACTTGTGTACTTCAAAATGTGCCAATTGGACTTAGCGAACCTGTTTTTGACAAGCTTCACGCGACTCTCGGTCACGCAATGCTTTCTATAAATGCGGTAAAAGGATTTGAATATGGAAGTGGTTTTTGTGGCGCAAAGATGTTAGGAAGCGAACACAACGATCTTTATAACGCAGATGGAACTACAAAATCCAATCTTTCTGGTGGAATACAAGGCGGAATTAGCAACGGAATGGATATTTATTTCAGAGTTGCTTTCAAACCGGTTGCCACTATTATGCAAAATCAACAAACAATAAATTCTCAGGGAGAAATCGTCGATTTGATGGGCAAAGGTCGTCACGATCCTTGCGTCGTACCTCGTGCTGTGCCAATTGTGGAAGCAATGGCGGCTTTGGTATTGGCAGATTTCTTTCTTATAAATAAAATTTACAGCAATAAATGAAAATAGCACTACATTGGAAAATCCTGTTTGGGATGGTCGTCGGATTGATCTTCGGATATATAATGAAGAATTTCGATCAGCTGCAATTCGTTACAGATTGGATCAAACCATTCGGAACAATATTTATAAACCTGCTCAAAATGATTGCGGTACCACTTATCTTGGTGTCGCTAATCAATGGTTTGGCAGATTTACAGGATATTTCCAAATTATCAAAGCTTGGTGGACGAACAGTTGGATTGTACTTATTTACCACCGTTTTTGCGGTTTCCTTGGGACTTCTGTTGGCTAATATTGTCAAACCTGGAAGTTATATCAATCAAGAATCACGCGAAACATTACTCTCAAGTTTTGCCGGAGATGCTGCACAAAAAATTCAACTTGCCGAAACTGCCAAGAATCAAGGGCCACTTCAAGCTTTAGTTGACATAGTGCCCGAAAACGTATTTTTTGCAATGGGCGACAACGCCAAAATGCTGCAAGTAATTCTATTTGCAATTTTAATTGGAGTAGGACTTATCTTGATTGAACCTAAAAAAGCTGAACCAGTTTCAGCATTTTTTCGAGGTTTCAACGATGTAATTCTCAAAATAATCGATATCATAATGCTTGCTGCTCCAATTGGAGTATTCTCGTTAATGGCGTCATTAATGGTCGAAATCCCTGATTTTACAACCCTTCAAGCATTACTTGTTTACGCTGCGACGGTGCTGGCAGGATTATTTTTACTAATATTTATTTTCTATCCTTCGCTATTGATGATTTTTGCAAAAGTATCACCAAAACGGTTTTTCTCCGCGATGATGCCGGCACAATTGCTTGCATTTTCCACGAGTTCAAGTGCCGCGACTTTGCCCGTAACTATGGAGAGAGTAACCGAGCATTTGGGCGTGGACGAAGAAGTTTCGAGTTTCGTTTTGCCACTTGGCGCGACCGTAAATATGGATGGAACGAGTTTATATCAGGCAGTTGCAGCGATTTTTATTGCTCAAGCTTTTGGTTTAGAATTGGATTTAAGTACACAATTAATGATCGTTGTTACCGCAACTTTGGCGTCAATCGGTTCGGCTGCCGTTCCTAGTGCTGGAATGGTAATGTTGGTAATTGTACTTGGTCAAGCGGGAATTCCCGAAGCTGGTTTAGCCTTGATTTTCGCCATCGATAGACCTTTGGATATGGTGCGAACTGTGGTAAATGTCACCTCAGATGCCGCCGTTTCTGCAATTGTTGCGAGGTCGGTTGGCAAGTTGGACGACAATCCCGTCCCTGTAAATTTGTAGAAAAACTTTTGATTTATATCGCGTCCATATTTTTATGGGCGTTTTTTTTTTGAGCTAATCCTGCTTTTTGCTCCAAGCTTTTTGGTCATAAGCCATTTTTGTAAGCATAAATAAGAGCTTCCTTCGGTCGCTTTTTTTATGCAACAAAAAATTGGCTTCTGCCTGCAAAAGGCTTTCCTCTGCAATCAGGGCTAAAAGCGACTCCGCCTTTTTTGAAGATTTTTCCTAAAATGAAATTAAGCTTTCAAAAAACTAGTCAAGAAACTTCGACTTTAATTCGGCTGTGGGAATCATACAAGCATCTTGCTTTCCAAACCATTTGTAGCGGTTTTTAGCTATGATGTCATATCCAAAATTTAGAATAGAATCAGGAAATATATTTAAAACATAGCCAAGAACAGAATAGATTCCACCCAAGCTTTTTGCAATTTCAAGTGCTGCGTTTGCTTTATAGAAGTAGGCAACGCCTGGCTCGTACAAGACAATGCTGTCGATATTTTTGTCAAAAAGTCCAATCTTTTTCAAAATTGCTATTCCAGTTTCAGATTGCAAAGCCACAAATCTAAAAGCATCTTTCGTGTCGCGTTCAATCACAAAATTGACCATCGTATTGCAAAGATTGCAAACGCCGTCAAATAGAATAATTTTTTTTCCAGATGTGATTGTTTCGATTTCCATTTTATTTTTTTACCGCTTCTACAAGCTCTAATTGATCAAGATTTACCTTAGACATAAAGACGCCATAGTTAACGGTTGCTTTTTTCTTTTCGATAGAATCAATACTTCCAACTGCTTTACCGTCAAGCATACGAACACGATCGCCAACTTTCAAAACGTGATTTGTTTTCACAGGAGTTTGTGCAGCCTTGATTTTCTTCTCTTTTTTCTCTTCTCTTATTTCCTCAACCTTAACCTCAACTTCTTTTATAATTTCTTTTTTCGCTTCTTCCTTTTTCTTAACTTCTTTTGGAGCAACTTTTTTCCTTTTCGAATTCTCTATTTCTACCAGTTTCAAAAATTCACCAATTAAGTCTTTTTTACTTTTATTATTAAAGTATTTCTCGGCAATATCTTCAATCTTCTGTCCTATATAGATTGTTTTCTGATTGGCGTCGTAGAGCTCTTGATAACTCTCGAGTTTCTGTTTGATTTTGGCGTTGGTTGTTTCCATTTTTGCACCTTCTTCACGGGCTTTCGTTTCGACTTCTTTCAGATTCTGAGAAGTTTTTTCGAGCTTTGAGCGTTCCTTCTGAAGTGTTGCAATCGTTTTATCAAATCGAACTTTTCCACCTTCAATTTTCTTTTTTGCACGGTTTATCAACCCAAACGGAATTCCGTTTTTCTGAGCAACTTCAAAGGTAAATGAACTTCCTGCTTGACCTAAAATCAATTTATACATTGGCTCTAAAGTCTTTTCGTCAAAGAGCATATTCGCATTGATTGCATACGGCAATTCGTTCGCAAGCATCTTTAAATTCGAATAATGCGTAGTAATAATTCCGAAAGCTTCTCGGTGGTAAAATTCTTCCAAGAATATTTCGGCAAGAGCGCCACCCAATTCAGGATCAGATCCAGTTCCAAATTCGTCAATCAGAAAGAGCGTTTTATTATTACACTTCTTCAAGAAATAATTCATATTCTTAAGTCGGTAACTATACGTACTTAAATGATTCTCTATCGACTGATTGTCTCCAATATCGGTAAGAATTCTATCAAATAAAAATGTCTCACTTCTTTCGTGGACAGGAATCAACATTCCACTTTGCAACATCAATTGAAGCAATCCAACCGTTTTTAATGAAATAGTTTTTCCTCCAGCATTTGGTCCAGAAATTACGATGATTCGTTTCTCGTCACTAAAATTGATGCTTTGTGGATAGGTAATTTCCTTTTTTTCCTTATTGGTTAAGTATAAAATAGGATGGTAGGCATCTCGAAAATTTACTATTCTATTTTCAGTAATTTCGGGTAAAATACCGTTGATTTTTCGAGCATATTTAGCTTTTGCGGCAAGCACATCAATATCACTAAGATATTCTTGATACTGCTTGATCAAAGGAACGTGAGGTCGAATAACCCAAGATAATTTTCTCAAAATTCTTTTAACCTCTTCGCCTTCTTCATATTCAAGATTTGCTAGCTCTCTCGAATATTTTAAAGTCGCTTCTGGTTCAATATAGGCAATACTTCCCGTTTTTGAACTTCCCAAAATGGAGCCTTTTACTTTACGCCTGTACATTGACAAAACTGCCAGAACTCTTCTGTTTTGTACAAAACTTTCCTTTATATCGTCAAGATATCCAAGTGAATTGTATTGAGTAAGTGCGCTACCAAAGCTTTGATTTACTTTTCCGCGAACAGAATTCATTTCTCTGCGAAGCTCAACCAATTGTGGTGAAGCGTTATCTTTTATTTCACCATATTTATCTACGACTTTTCCTATTTCAGTAATTAACTCTGTAGTTAATGTAACTTCATCAGAAAACTTCTTGAGTTCAGGATAATAATCGTGGAACTTCTTGAAAAATAGTAAAAGTACATTTACCGTTTCGGAAAGGTTTGAAATCTTTTTGAATGATGGTGTATCCAAATAACTATCTTCTATTGCCAGAAATTTTAGCTCCGCCGATAATTGTTCAAAACCATGATTGGGAATTGCGTTATTATTAATAAAAGAAGATGCATATTCTGAGGTCATCAATAAAGCAGACATCAAAGCTTCCTTTCCGTGAAATGGTTTTATTAATAATGCTTTTTCAGCTCCTAATTCGGTGTTACACAATTCTGAAACAGTATTTAAGACTGTTGGAAATTGTAAATCTTGTAATGTTTTTTCGGTAATACTAACCATTATCTTTTTTAAGTTCCTTTATTTCTAGAATGCAAAGTTACAAAGTAATTATCGACCTTTTTCTTGTGATATTATTAAATTAAATTTGACGAAATTTGCTCTTAAAAACTATCAAAATGCAACTAAATCTTTCTGAAGAATGGCGTGAATTTCTTAAAGATGAAATCTCTCAAGACTATTTTCAAAATTTAATGAAAGCAGTTTCAGAAGAATATCAAAAAACAGAATGTTATCCTCCAAAAGAGCAAATTTTTAATGCATTTAACTATTGCTCGCCAAAAGATGTAAAAGTGGTTATAATTGGACAAGATCCTTACCACGGAACTGGAGAAGCGCACGGACTGTGTTTTTCGGTAAATGATAATGTGAAGATTCCACCTTCTCTTCGGAATATCTACAAAGAACTGCTTTCAGATATGGATTCGATATTTTTGCCGTCTAGCGGAAATTTAGAGCATTGGGCAAAGCAAGGAGTGTTGTTATTAAATGCAACTTTAAGCGTTCAGAAAGATCAGGCGAACAGTCATAAACATTTGGAATGGCAAAAGTTTACGGATTCGGTAATCAAGATGATTTCAGAAGAGAGAGAAAATGTAGTCTTTTTACTTTGGGGTGGCTTTGCTCAGAAAAAAGCGAAATTTATAAATGAAGAAAAACATCTGATTCTAAAATCTGGGCATCCTTCGCCTTTAAGTGCCAATCAAGGGAAATGGTTCGGAAATAAACACTTTTCTAAAGTCAACGAATATTTAGAAAACACAAATCAAAATCCAATCAAATGGCTGTAATTATTGAAGAGTTAAAGCTCCAAGAATCTCTTCGGACATAAACGGTCCTCCAGGATATTTGGCAGTATAATCAAGGTTAAGCCAGATTTGACCGCGCTCATCAATATGATAATGAATTTCTTTGTTTTTACTTTGCTCAACAAACAGTTCTTTTTTAATCAAGTAGTTTATTGCTTCTAAATCAGTCTTATTTCCAATCAAAATTTCGGGATAAATGTGCCCTTTGGTGTGAATTAATCTCGGAGTTCCACCAATTGCACGAACACAAGCTGCCATGAAAATTGCGTGATCGTCACAATCTCCCGATAGCGAACGTACAGTTTCGCTGGCTTTGGCAATATACTCGCGGCCTTTTGGATCATTCACATAGTTCCATTGACTATTGATTTCTTCAAAAACCGCAAAACATTGAATTATCTGTCGGTATTCTCGAAATCCTTTTACATTTCTAAATCGCTTTGTAGTTGCCATAATTGCGAAATTCCGAACATTTGGATTTTCGAAATTGATGGCATTTATAACTTTCGACTTATTTGGGAAAGGAAGTAATTTTGAAATAATTAAATCTTGTGGATAGGGATCGTCGGCCATGCTGTACATCATAGAGCGATAATCTTCAAAAACAGCTCCAAACCCATAGTTGCCAAAAATGCTTCCATAGATGAGAAATACCAAATAAAAGAAAATGCAAATAATGATAATGTGCCGCATCAATTGCAGTAAAAGTTGAATAACCGCAATAATTCCGACAAAGATTAATACTCGATCAAAATTAAATGGCCATTCGGGATCTTTTAAATTTTGGTGGACAATTATAAATAG
>CBDUDY010000051.1:0-12858 GCA_965366055.1 uncultured bacterium | reverse complement strand
ATTATACCATCTTCAACAAATTATTCTGAATCGATTCCATATCCTCGACATCGTTTGAGACAATATGCAAAATGTCCTGAGCCATCACAATCGTAGAGCCCGTGGGGATTATGTAGTTGTCACCACGCTCAATCATACTTACAATTGTGGAATCTGGGAAGTGCAAATCGACAATTTTTTTGCCCGCAGCGGTTGCATTAATCCCTATTTCAATCACTTGTTTTTCACTTCGCACCGAATCCACAATTTGTAAATCATCTGCTGCAAAATCTGAAATATCTTCAATCATATCTACCCGAAGCCACTTGGCAACCATACTCAAAGTGGTTCCTTGAATTAAAATTGAAGTCACCGAAATAAAGAATACGATGTTAAAAATCATCGAAGCCTTTTCAATTCCCGCCAATAATGGGTAGGTCGCAAACACAATTGGCACCGCGCCTCTGAGTCCAACCCAGGAAATATAAAATCGGCGGCGGAGTTTCATTTTGAAAAACATTAGGCTTAAAAAGACGCTTAAAGGTCTTGCAATCAGAATTAAAAATATTGAAATTGTGAGCCCTACTCCCATTACAGAAAATACTTGAGAAGGGAAAACGAGCAATCCTAAGGTCAGGAAAAGTATGATTTGCATCAACCAAGCAAGGCCGTCATACATTTTGAGAATCGCTTTTTTGTGAATTAAATCTTGATCCGACAAGTAAACGGCGCAAATATAAATCGCCAAGAAACCGTTTCCGCCGAAGAAATCTGTGGCGGAAAAGGTGATAAACATTAGCGCAATCACGAGAACTGGATACAATCCTTCGTAATCCAAATCAATTGAATTTATGATGTATTTGATTAATCTTCCAAAGGCAAAACCTGCAATTGCTCCCAAAGCCATTTGCTGAATAAACATCGGAATTACGGAGAAAAAACTCTGATCTTGATTGACAACTAAACTTAAAAAAGCGATGGTTAAGACGTAAGCCATTGGGTCGTTGCTTCCACTTTCGAGTTCCAAAGCTGGTCGAAGATTCTTTTTTAATCCTAAACTATTGGCGCGTAAAATTGAAAACACCGCCGCAGCATCTGTAGAAGAAACGATGGATCCAAGCAGTAAACTTTCGTAAATTGTAAAATCAGTAACGTAGAAAACAAAGAAACCAACGGTAAGTGCAGTAAGCAGAACCCCAAGCGTAGAAAGGACAATTCCTTCTTTTAAAACTGGTTTGACTTTCTGCCAATTGGTGTCAAGACCACCGGAAAATAGAATGAAGTTTAAAGCTACAATTCCAATGAATTGCGCAATTTGAGGATTGTCAAAATGGATTTTTCCGATGCCGTCTGATCCGGCCAGCATTCCAATTCCAAGAAATAATAATAAGGTGGGAACTCCATATTTGTAAGCTCTTTTTGCGACGACGATACTCAGAAGCAACAATAAAGAACCTACCAAAAGGATATTTTCGATAGTTAAGGTCATTAATAATTTAGTAAAAGGTGATTTGTCTAAAAATAGAAAAAATCCCTCGTACTTTATCTAAATATCCTTTGGATTGTTGAAATTTATGAAAAATTTATCCTTCTGGACGTGGAAAGAAAGATTTGAAACATCCAAGCAATTTATTTAGAGCTTAGAGTGCTTTCTGCAGAAAAGGTTAATTTTTTCACTCGAAGGTATAGGAATATTGCAGACACGGTAAGCCCGACGATAAATCCAGTCCAAATTCCGACCGCTCCCATTTCAAAAGTGAAAGCCAATAAACAACCAATAGGAAGTCCCACTACCCAATAAGCTATAAAAATGAAAAGTGTGGGAACACGAACATCCTTAATACCTCGCAATAATCCTGCAGAAATCGCTTGAATACTATCAGAGATCTGGAAAATTCCGGCGTAAAGTAGTAACAGAGCGCTTAGAGTAACTACTTCTAAATTGTCATTAAATATATAAGGAAGTTGATTTTTAAATAAAATAAAAATAAGAGCGCAGACTATTCCGTATCCTAATGCAACAACCATCGAACTTCGACTGATTAGACTAATGAGTGGCCAATTTTTGCGCCCAAAAGCGTTGCTAGTTCGAATAGATGCTGCTTGCGAAAATCCCAACATTGCCATAAATGTTACCGAAGCCAAGGTTAGAGCAATTTGATGTGCCGCTTGCTCAACTGCGCCAATGGTTCCAACTAAAATTCCTGAAACGGCAAAAGCTCCAGCTTCCATAGAAATTTGCATACTTGAAGGTATTCCAATATGAAGCAGTTCCTTCATCGTTTTCCATTTAAAAACCCATTGTTTCTTTCGTACGGCAACATATCTCTTAAAAGTTGAATGTCTTAAAACAACCAATCCTAAAATTAGAAAAATCACGGTTCTAGTAATGAAAGTTCCCCAGCCTGCTCCAACGAGTTCCATTCTAGGGAAACCTAGATTTCCAAAAATAAAAACCCAATTTAAAAAGAAGTTTAGTGGCATCGCAATTAGCGAAAGTATCATCGCAGTCTTGGTGTATTCTAGACCATCTGCAAATTGTTTTAATGCGATAAATAACAACATTGGGATAATAGACCAACCTATAAGTCGCAAGTATGGCACCGCCAACATTGCGACTTCGGGATCTTGATTGAGATGAAATAGCACATCTTTTCCAAGTTCTAATCCCAGCGAAATAAGTAAAGCTGCAATGGCCGAAAGACAAAAACCATTAAATAAATAATGACTCACAAGTTGCGAATCTCGCTGTCCATTGGCTTGACTCACCAATTGCGAAACTGCAATGGTAATTCCAACACCCATTACAAACGGAATGGTCATAACACTTCCCACAAGTGCGGCTGCGGCCAAATGCTTGTAACTTACCGCTCCAACCATTGCCGTATCAATCAGTCCAAGTGCAATTTGTGCCAACTCTCCAAAAATTATTGGATAAGCGAGGTTTAACGTTTTATTTCCTTGTGTTGTTAATGTCATAGTATTAAATGCAGAAATATTTTATGTTTCTAAATTTTTTTGAGAGTGCAAAAATAGCCATACTTTTTTAGTTTTGGACTAAATATGTTCTTAATATCAATTAGATAATAAGACTTTTTTCGAATGACTCATAAAGTACAATGAATTGAAAATCAATTTATAATACATTTTGTTGGATTAAAATTCTCTTTTTCCTTCTTACTTCAACATCAGAAACGATAAACAAAAGCTTCGTAAGTGCGAAAATCGATTCTTTGTACGCGGTAAAGGGAAATCATTTACTTGTAATAACTATTCGAATTAAGTTCGAAGCTATATTGTTATCGTCAAAGAAAAGGTAGAAAACGGATAGTTTCGGAAGAGGCAAAATCGCTTCTCTCTATGCGCATTACGGAAGATTACTGCCTGAAACTTCAGCTAAACTCGACTTGTGAGCTTTATTCTTTCCGAAAAGGAAAAAAATAAAATGCTTGTGATTGAAATCATAAATCTGACTGAATCCTTTTAACTAAAGATTAATAATTGCTTGGTAATAATGATGCAGTTTATTAAGTAAATTTATATTCTATGGAAAAAAGTTATAAAAAAGGATTTTTCTTTAAGCAATATGAGGCTCCGTATCAGTCCCCTTTTGATAAATTATTCGAAATATTTAAGGAGCTAATTGTCCATACTTCGGGCGATTTTGATGAAGCGATTGATTGGTTGCGGCAGTTGGATGAGGAATATAAGCTGACTACGGCTGAGTATACGATCGATGATTTTATCGAAGATTTGAAAAAGAAAGGATATATCCGCGAGGAATTTGACGGTGAAGGCGGCTCTGGAACGAAGATTACTTCAAAAACCGAACGTGCAATTCGACAAGCTGCTTTGGATCAGATTTTTGGTGCTTTAAAGAAATCAGGAGGAGGAAATCACAAAACAAAACACGCTGGCGCAGGAGATGAGCAAACGGGAGAATTCCGAAGCTATAATTTTGGCGATAACTACGAAAGTATTTCCCTTACCGAAAGTCTGAGAAATGCTCAAGTAAACCACGGAATTGGCGATTTTAAGCTAACTGAAAATGATTTGGTAGTCGAAGATGCGCAGTATAAATCACAAATGAGTACGGTTTTGATGATTGACATCAGTCACAGTATGATTTTGTATGGCGAAGATCGAATCACGCCTGCCAAAAAAGTTGCGATGGCGCTTGCCGAATTAATTACCACTCGATATCCAAAAGATACTCTTGAGATTTTAGTTTTTGGAAACGATGCTTGGCCAATAAAAATCAAAGATTTGCCTTATCTAAATGTTGGGCCTTATCACACAAATACCGTTGCAGGACTTCAATTGGCGATGGATATGTTGAGACGAAAACGGAATACCAACAAGCAGATTTTTATGATTACCGACGGAAAACCGAGTTGTGTTCGTGAAAAAGATGGCACCTATTATATGAATAGTAATGGCCTTGACGAATATATCACGGAGCAATGTTACAATCAGGCGGCACAAGCTCGCAAATTGCATATTCCGATCACCACATTTATGATTGCTGATGATCCTTATTTGCAGAAATTCGTAAATAAATTTACCGAAGCAAATCAAGGAAAAGCCTTTTATACAGGACTTAAAGGATTGGGCGAAATGATCTTTCAGGATTATGAAACCAATAGGAAGAAGCGAGTTAAGTAGATTATTAGTATTAAATTTTAGCTTTAAATAAAATAACACAATTACCACAACAATAATTAGATACTAGAATTTTTTAAAAAATAATATGAAAACAGAAGATATAAAAACATTCGGCGAATTAAAGAATTCAGGATACATTTCAAAAAGCATTAAAGATGAATTACGCGATAATTTACGAACTCGTATAAAACTAGGACAAGCTGCTTTTGAAGGAATTCACGGTTTTGAAAATACGGTAATTCCAGAGTTGGAACGCGCGATTTTGTCAAGGCACAATATTAATTTATTAGGACTTAGAGGTCAGGCAAAAACCAGACTTGCACGCAAAATGGTCGAGCTTCTTGACGAGTATATTCCGTATGTAACTGGATCAGAAATTAATGACGATCCCTTCCACCCTATTTCGAGATTTGCTACAAACTTGATTGAAGAAAAAGGTGACGATACTCCAATTTCGTGGTTGCATAGAAGTGAGCGTTTTTCTGAAAAACTTGCAACTCCAGATGTAACTGTTGCCGATCTTATTGGAGATGTTGATCCAATTAAAGCTGCAAACTTAAAATTGTCTTACGCAGATGATCGCGTGATACATTTCGGAATGATCCCGCGCGCTAACAGATGTATTTTCGTAATTAACGAACTTCCCGATTTGCAAGCTAGAATTCAGGTGGCTTTATTCAATATTCTTCAAGAAGGCGATATTCAGATTAGAGGTTTCAAATTGAGAATGCCGCTAGATATGCAGTTTGTATTTACCGCAAATCCAGAAGATTATACCAATAGAGGAAGTATTGTTACACCTTTAAAAGATAGAATTGGATCTCAGATTTTGACGCATTACCCAGAAACGATTGCGGTTGCGAGACATATTACAACTCAGGAATCGAAATTGAAAAAAGAGCAAACAGATGCAGTTTACGTGCCTTCACTTGCAAGCGATTTGCTAGAGCAGATTAGTTTTGAAGCTCGTGATAGCGAGTTTGTAGATAGCAAAAGTGGTGTGAGTGCGAGAATGAGTATTACTGCTTTCGAAAACTTGATGAGTACAGCCGAAAGACGTGCCTTAATATTAGGAGAAGAAGAAACTACAGTTAGATTGTCAGATTTTATGGGTATTATCCCAGCAATTACTGGAAAAGTCGAATTAGTTTATGAAGGCGAACAAGAAGGTGCTGCCGAAGTTGCGCAACATTTATTAACTGACGCCATTCATACATTATTCCCAGGATATTTTCCAGAGATTGAAAAACTAGAAAGAAATACCGAAAAATCGCCTTACGCGAAAATTCTCGAATGGTTTTTCTCTGAAACTAATTTCGAACTATACGATGATATGACCGATGAGGAATATAAATCGCAGTTGGATTCGATCACGCCACTTGACGACTTAATCAATACTTATCAGCCAGAAGTAGTTGCCGAAGATCGTTATTTCCTAAAGGAATTTATCCTTTGGGGATTAGTCGAATACAATAAACTGAGCAAAGAACGCGTGGATCAGAAATTGCAGTTTAAAGATTTGTACGGAAGTTACATCAGCAGATTGTAGTGTAAAGTATTTCAAAATTAGATAAACTTAAAAGTCAATAGTATAAATTATTCCCAACTTTGAAATCGTATTTTTGAAAAATATGGAATTTGAAAGTTGGGATTTTTTGCTAAATTGACCTTAATGACTTTAATAAAGATAATTATTGCCCTATCTTAGCAATAATGCCGCAGTTTAGCTTGCATTACATTAATTTCATTCAAAAAAACTTAATAAATACGAATAATGAATTCAGATACACTTCTCTTCACAAATTGGCCAAAAGTTTCAATGGGCTCAAATACCTTTATAGACGTTCCGACAATCTTAAAATATGACAATCTTAATATGATTGAAATTATCAAAGAACCTGGATATGGATACACAACACAGATTCCTATTTTTGATGCCGAAGGTACTTATTTGGCTACAGCCAAAGGTAACAGTCTTATTTTTAGCGATGAAACAACCGACGGAGATCTTAAATTAGAACAAGATATCGATGGTACAACTTGCACTCTTGACGGGAAAACGCTGTTTACTATTAGCAGAAAGGAAGATGATGCTTTTGATATTAAAGCGGAACTTTTTACTCCAGAAGGCTATCGCGTGAAATATATTTCGGACGAAACTCCTGAGCTCTTTGATAAGCAAGGCAACGAAGTGCGTCTTGGTGGCGTTTTAAAGGACGAAAGTGTTATAGAAGGTTGCGATGTCGGCTTTTGGTTGACCCAAAATGGTACTTGCCGTTTTGGAGTAAATGAGGAATAAAACTTTCATTTAAAAATATTCAGCGGGAAATAGATTCGTAATTACGTTTTTGTTTCTCGTTTTTTTTTGGGCGAATCCCTCGGCAGAATGACCATCTTAACATTGAAATAACTTTTGCCTCGGGTCAGGCTCTGCGCTATATCTTTGCTGCTAGAAATTTTCTTTTTCAAATTAGAAATTGTCAGTTGCAGCAAAGGATGCCGCTGCGATCCTTTTCGCAAACGTTGAAATAGATATTTAGAGTTACTTATCCGATAAAGATTTTATTAGATTTAGATTTCCAATCAATTCTAATTGAAATTTTCCGAATTTATAACAAATCAGAATTATTCGGTAGTCTCAAATTACTGACAAATCATTCAAATGAAAGAAAACCAAGATTTTGAGAAAGCAATTGAAAGTTTCTCCGACGAAATAAAAGAAATTGCAACAGCCACGAGAAAGCTTATTTATCAAACCTTTCCAACTTCTGTCGAAGTTGTCTGGATAAAACAGAAAAATATAGGATTTGGAGTTGGGCCTAAGAAAAAGACGCAACATTTCTGCTATATTATGCCCGCGTCAAAGCACGTCAACTTAGGATTTAATTATGGTGCAGAACTTAAAGATCCAAAAAATCTGCTTGAAGGCACAGGAAAATTATTTAGACACATCAAAATTTGCAATCTTTCTGATTTAGAGAATCCTGACCTCCTTAAAATTTTAAGACTTTCAATAAGTAATCGTCTACTACAAAAGGTCATTGCATAATTAGTTTTAAAGCTATTTATATTTTGTGATAGTCGAAATCCTAAAATTTTCCTTTTTCTTCAAGCAATTCGTTATTTGTTAAAAATCCATTGCGGTTTTCTTAATCGAACCCTCTTATTTTATGTATTTTTGCATTCTATTACACTTATTTTTGTTTTTACGTAGGTTAAAACTGAAAATTTTGTCAAAGGAGATTATAAATTAAATGAAGTAGCGCTTAATGCTCAAAGAAATTCAAAAATTATACACCAATTTTATACGATTCAATCAAGAATTTATCAACTATCCTTTTAGGAAATTTAATTTTATTGAAAAGTTTTTAATTTGGATAAGTAGTAAATTGACAAGATCACAGTTTCTTATTTTGTCAGGAATTTTGGTGGGTTTAAGTGCCGGCTTGGCCGGAGTTATTTTGAAAGTTTTTGTACATAAAATTCAGCATTTTGTTAGCAATGACATTCCGTTTAACGAACGATTTATAATTTACGGAATTTCGCCATTACTTGGAATTTTGTTTACAGCTTTGATCGTACGTTTTATTTTTAAGGGTGATAAGAATCAAGAGATGTCTTATGTCCTACGATCGATTTCAAAAAATGACAGTAATATAAAGTCTACAAAAATGTATTCTTTAATACTTCAATCTGCTGTGACTATTGGTTTTGGTGGTTCTGCCGGTTTAGAAACGCCCATTGCCATTACTGGTGCTGCGGTCGGATCTAATTATGGACAGCGTTATAGACTGGGTTTTAAAGAGAAAACTTTATTACTTGCTGCTGGTGCCGCAGGTGGAATCGCTGCAGCATTTAATGCGCCAATTGCAGCCGTAATGTTTGCTTTCGAAATTATATTGGTCGGATTGGTTTTTACGGATTTTATTCCCCTCGTAATTGCCGCGATATGTGGAAGTTTGTTATCAAAGATTATTCTAGACGAAGATGTGCTGTTTTACCTTCCAGCAAGAGCAACTTTTAATCACCTTAATATTTTATTTTATATCGGTTTAGGAATTTTTACAGGATTCTATGCGAGATATTTTAACGTAGTGGGGCAAAAAACACATCATTATTTTAGCAGATTCAAAAATAAATATGTGCTGAAAGCTATTGTTGGAGGTTCCATCCTTTCGCTATTGTGCATTCTATTTCCACCTCTTTTTGGGGAAGGGTACGCAAACATCAAGATCTTGAACAACGGAAATATTGAAACTTTAATTCAGAATAGTTTGTTTTCTTATTTAGAACCGTCAAAATGGGTTTTTATCACGTTCCTAACGCTTGCGGTTTTATTAAAAGCATTCGCGACAAGTATAACTTTAAGTTCTGGCGGGACCGGAGGGAATTTTGCTCCTTCCCTAGTTGCTGGTGGATTGTTGGGATATTTATTTGGCTATATTTTAATTGTACTAGGATTTCAAGATGTTCCGCTGACCAATTTAATGTTGGTGGGAATGACCGGCGTAATGGCAGGTTCCTTGTACGCGCCTTTGACTGCGATTTTCCTGATTGCCGAATGCAGCGGAGGCTATGATTTATTTATTCCATTGATGATTGTTGCGGTAATTTCTTTTGCTATAAATAAATTTTTCTCTCCTATAAATCCCGCTTTCACAAATCTGGCCAACAAAGGTGAAATTTTCACTACAAGACAAGATCAAAATATATTGTCTCATATTTCACTTTTCAAATGTCTCGAAGACGACACGATAATTGTGAAAATTACTGACAGCGTTGATGATGTTTTACATAAATTCAGAAAAAGTGACAATAATACGATTGCTGTTTTGGATGATGATAATGTATTTTTCGGAATAATTACCAGAGAGCATTTGAGACCTTTTCTACTTAACGAAAAGTCGCCAATAGATCATACAGTTAGCGAAATAGCAATAAATCCTCCATTTACCATAATACCAACCGATTCTGTAATGAAAGTTGTAAAGATGTTTGACGAAGCAAATGTTTGGTATTTACCACTTTTAAATCAAGAAAGACAATTTAAAGGATTTGTGAGTCGCAGTAAAATCCTGAAAAATTATCGTTCACTTCTTAAAGACTATTCTGAGTAGATTTAATTTCAAATTTTGAAGCATTAGCTTTTCCTTTTTAATCATTGATTTAAGTTCTTATTTCACTTAACCAACGGTTGATATAAGAATTTCTAAGAGTGATTTATAATAATCTTCTCTAAAAAATTCAACTTTTAGCTAGGCTTTTATCTATAAAACGCAACTCATCTGTCGATAATGACAGTTGGGTAAGAAGCTTTTTTGTTATGTATTTAAGTTGCGCACTTTTGTTTGAGAAATCAGCGCGATTTTGTTAACTTAAAAATTGATATTATGAAAAAGTAGAAATAATTCAACCAAGAAATGTTTTGTGATCAACGGCGAACAGTAAATTTTTAGCGAAAGCGAAAAAACAAATTCATTACTTTCAAGTAGATTTAATATCCAAAAACATTTTAGATTAAATTTGATTCAGAATTAGTCGTAAAAATATCTTTATAAAAGCAGTATTATGCAACCCAATTTCGAGTATTTTTTAAAAACCATCTTGCTGGGACTTAGTTTCAGCCTATTGTTTACTGTAGTGATCTTAGGGTTTCAATGGTATTCTGGAGTGGAATTTATCCTAAATAATGTTCTCCTAATTAAGGTTGTGAAAATTTTGCTGTACGGAACAATATTGACTGTGGTAAATAGATATTACTTTGATTTTGCTCTAAAAGGATATTTGTGGAAGAAATTTCCAAATTATAAATTACTTTTTGCCGTGGCAGGAAGTGTTTTGATAACTGTCGCAGCATTTTTTTTATTGGCAGTATTCGATTTAACAATGCTGAGACAACAACCTCTTGGCGACTTCTTTTCAGTTTTCAGTTTTATTGAAGTTCGGAATTTTGCAATTGTGGCGGCAGTATTGGCAACCGCTTTTTACGGTGCTCAATCTTATAAAAACACCCAGGAAACTAAGATTAAACAACAAAAAATTATTGCGGGAACTGCTTCAGCGCAATTTGAAAGTTTAAAAAATCAAATAGATCCGCATTTTCTGTTTAATAGTCTAAATGTTTTGAGTTCTTTGATTGAAGAGAATCCTCAGAATGCGCAACGGTTTACCACTTCCCTATCCAAAATCTACCGCTATGTTTTGGAACAAAAAGACAAGGAATTAATTTCGGTGACCGAAGAATTAGCGTTTGCAAATACCTATATGAATCTTCTGAAAATGCGTTTTGAAAACAGTCTCTCTTTTGAAGTCCCAGAAGTTATTTCTAATCCAGAAGGAAAAGTTGTTCCGCTTTCATTGCAGCTGTTATTAGAAAATACGATTAAACACAATGTGGTCAGCGAACAACGACCATTACATATCAGAATAAAAGATATGGGCGATTATCTAATTGTCGAGAATGATTTGCAGAAAAAGGAAATTCTGCAAGATCGAAAAGGTGTAGGATTGCAAAATATCGTTGATCGGTACGGAATTTTAACCAGCAGAAAAGTGTTGATTGAAGAAACAAAAAGCACATTTTCTGTAAGCTTACCAATATTAACCAAACAAGTATCAGTTATGGAAAATACAAATAATATTACCCAAGATAAATATCTCAAAGCTCAAAAAAGAGTTGAAGACCTAAAAGGATTTTATGGAAATCTTACTTCTTACGTCATCGTCAATACAGGACTTCTGATTTTAAATCTAGTTACAAGTCCGCAGCATTTATGGTTTTACTATCCGCTTTTAGGTTGGGGAATTGGGGTTGCATTACACGCAATGAAGGTTTTTAATTATATGCCAATTCTTAATCGCGATTGGGAAGAGCGTAAAATTAAGGAATTGATGGAAAAAGACAACAATAGTAAATGGAAGTAAGATGGAAAAGCAAAATTTGGAAATCGACTATCGCTACAGCTGGGCAAAGAGAAAAGCTAAAGACATAAAAAGCTTTTACATCAATTTAGGACTTTTCTGTATCTGTATGCCGATAATAATTGGAGTAAATATCTTTGTAGTTCCCGAATTTCAATGGTTTTGGTTTAGCCTACTTGGTTGGGGAAGTGGCGTATTGGTGCACGGAATCAGCGCATTTGAACTATTCCCCTTTCTTAGTAAAAACTGGGAAAGTAAAAAATTGAGAGAGTTTATGAACGAAGACAATCAAAAGAAAAATAATTAATTATGGAAAATCTAACCGCACAGCAAGAAGCAAGCTTTAAGAGAGCACAAAAGAAAGTAAAAGCAATCAAAGGATTTTATACGCACCTCACCGTTTATATTTTTGTAAATGCTTTTATCATCATTTCATTGTACGTAAATTTGGAAAAAGGTGAACAGTTTTGGATATTTTCAACCTTTTCAACTGCATTTTTTTGGGGAATAGGTTTGTTTTTCCACGCTTTAAATGTTTTTAAAAAGACTGTCTTTTTTGGAAGCAAATGGGAAGAACGAAAAATTCAAGAATTTATGAGTGAGAATCAATCAACTAAGTGGGAATAATTCTCATCCTGCCATATAGATAAATAAAAACATCAAATATGAATATTGTAATTATCGAAGATGAGAAGCCTGCAGCGAGGCTTTTGCAACGCAAAGTCCAGCAGTTGGGTTATAATGCGACCAAGCTTCTACATTCTGTTGAAGAATCATTAGAATGGTTTGCCAACAATACTCATCCAGATCTCATTTTTCTTGATATTCAGCTTTCTGATGGATTGTCTTTTGAAATTTTCGAGAAAATCGAAATCAAATCTGCGATTATTTTTACAACTGCCTATGAATCGTATGCGCTTCGAGCTTTCAAACTAAATAGCATTGACTATCTCTTAAAACCAATAGATGAAGAAGAGTTGGCCGCGGCGATCGCGAAGTTCAAGTTGAGATTAGAGCAGAAAGATTCACTTTCGCTAAATTTCGAACAGATAAAAAGTATGTTTTCTTCGAATGAAAAAGTGTATAAGTCTCGATTTACGGTCAAAATTGGTGCACATCTCAAAATCATAAATTCCGAAGAAATTGAGTGCTTTTTTAGCGAAAATAAAGGAACCTACATTCATACACTCGATAACCGAGATTATCTAATTGATTGTACGCTTGAAGTGTTGGAAACCGAATTAGATCCAAAGAAATTCTACCGAATTAGCCGCAAGTTTATTGTTCCCTTGA
>CBDUDY010000050.1:0-13300 GCA_965366055.1 uncultured bacterium | reverse complement strand
GCAAATGCACAAGAAAAGAAAAATAAAAACGCAAAACACGATGTTGAAATCAACGGAAATTGTGAGGATTGCAAAAAAAGAATTGAGAAAGCGGCTTATTCTGTTTCTGGAGTTAAATCGGCAACTTGGGATATAGAATCACATAACTTGCACGTAATTCTCAATGAAGAAAAGGCTTCAATTAAAGATGTAAAAACTAAAATTGCCGCGATTGGTCACGACTCTGAAGATGTTTTTGCGAGCGATGTGGTTTATGATAACTTGCATCATTGCTGTAAATATGACCGAAAAGCACAAGAATAGGTTGCAAATAGCGTTATAGTTAAAACACTCACAGGGATTAAAATATTATGATCTGTGGGTGTTTCTTTTAAAATAATTTCTTGCTGAGAAGTCAGAAAATACTGCGAGTTAATTATTGATTAAAGTTGCTTTTAATATTGCCTTTACAATAATTTATTGGTACTTTCACGCGCAAAATAAACCCTATATCTTCAATAAATGGATTTCAACTGGAAAGATTTAATTGACCCTTTATTCTATATTAATTTTGAGGTCAACAATGTGAAGATGGGTATCTACATTGTTCTATTTATTGTTTTTGCTGAAACTGGTCTTTTTGCTGGATTCTTTTTGCCAGGCGATAGTTTGTTGTTTTTGGCAGGAATCTACAGTACTGAATTGATTGGATCATTTATGTATCTATCTAGTGATCTCGCCAATGTTACAATACTTGCCACGTTAGTGGCGATTTCTGGAATCATAGGAAATATTTGTGGTTACTGGTTTGGAAGTAAAAGCGGTTATTATCTTTACAACAAAGAAGACACTTTCTGGTTTAAGAAAAAATATTTAGTTCAGTCCAAAGAATTTTTTGACAACCACGGTGGACGCGCAATTATCTTTGCGAGATTCCTTCCAATTTTCAGAACATTTGCGCCAATAGTTGCTGGAATCGTAATGATGGAAAAGAAGAAATTTATGTTCTATAATATCATTAGTTCTTTTTTATGGTCTTTCAGTTTGATCTTCGCTGGACATTACCTTTCAGGATTCTTGCTAGAATCATATGGAATAGATTTAAAGCATCATATTGAACTAATTGTACTTTCGCTTGTTGTGATTACAATTGTTCCGGTAATATTGAAGTTTGCTAAAAAACCAAAGGCAGCTTCGGAAGATGAAGTAGAAGAGTAAATATTTTTATATTTTATATATTGAAAAATCTGAAGTGAAAGCTTCAGATTTTTTTTTGCTTGTAATTCTAGTTCTTTAAATTAAACAAGAGCATTTCATTGTCAATCGACTAAAAGTTGAGGATTTACGTTAAGTCTGCAAGGTTTTTTTTAACCTTGAAGGTATTATAGCGTTAGATCTCCAAAATAATGGCTTTTATTACAATGGGAAATAATTAGATACCTACAAGGTTTTGAAAACCTTGCAGGAGAGAATCGCCTTCATAAATCTTTTTACTCTAACTGATTCCTAAGTTCTAATTGAACGTTATCCTGCAAGGTTTTTTTTAAACCTTGTAGGTATAGAAAAAACACAAGATTGAACATGTTTTTAAGTGAAAAGATTACTCAGTAATATCTGTACGGTTTTTAAAACCTTGCATCAAATGATAGGGTACAATTCAGTCATCTAACAAATAGATTCGAGTTTAATCCCTCTACCTTCAACCAAGGAAAAATCCCTTTATTGGTGAGTTCAACGAGATTTTCCTCTGAAATAATCTATCTCTATTTAGCAAAAGTCCCTTCGGCGAAAGCCAAAAAAAAATGCCCGAAACCATACAGCTTCGAGCACTTTCTTAAAATATTATTCGAGAATTACATCATTCCCGGCATACCTCCGCCCATTGGCATTGAGTTATTTTCTTCTTTGATATCAACCAAAGCACACTCTGTAGTCAGGATCATTCCCGCAACAGAAGCAGCGTTTTCTAGAGCAACTCTCGTTACTTTCTTAGGGTCGATAATTCCTGCTTCAAGCATATCTACATACTCGTCAGTTTTGGCATTGTAACCAAAATTCCCAGTACCTTCGGCAACTTTTGCGACAACCACAGATCCTTCAAGACCAGCATTCTCAACAATAGTACGAAGTGGAGACTCGATTGCGCGAGCAACAATTTGGATACCAGTTTGCTCGTCTGGATGTGCAGCAACGATAGCGCTAAGGGCAGCTTTTGCTCTCAATAAAGCAACACCACCACCAGCAACAATACCTTCTTCTACAGCTGCACGAGTTGCGTGAAGTGCATCGTCTACACGGTCTTTTTTCTCTTTCATTTCAACCTCAGAAGCAGCACCTACGTATAAAACAGCTACACCACCAGCAAGTTTTGCAAGACGTTCTTGCAACTTTTCTTTGTCGTAATCTGAAGTTGTAGTTTCAATCTGAGTTTTGATTTGAGAAACACGATTCTTGATCATATCTGCCTCACCAGCACCGCTCACGATTGTAGTATTATCTTTGTCGATAGTAACGCGTTTTGCAGTACCCAACATTTCAAGAGTTGTATTTTCTAGTGTGTAACCACGCTCTTCAGAAATTACCGTTCCACCTGTAAGGATCGCGATATCTTCTAGCAAAGCTTTACGACGGTCACCAAAACCTGGAGCTTTTACAGCTGCAATTTTAAGTGCTCCACGCAATTTGTTTACCACAAGAGTAGAAAGTGCTTCACCATCTACATCTTCTGCGATAATCAAAAGTGGTTTTCCAGATTGAGCAAGTGGCTCAAGTACTGGCAATAATTCTTTAAGAGACGAAACTTTTTTGTCGTACAATAAGATATATGGATTCTCTAATTCAGTTTCCATTTTATCAGGATTTGTTACGAAGTATGGAGACAAATATCCTCTGTCAAATTGCATTCCTTCTACAACATCCACGTATGTTTCTGTTCCTTTTGCTTCTTCTACAGTAATTACACCTTCTTTTCCAACTTTTGCAAAAGCATTAGCGATCAATTCACCAATTACTTCGTCATTGTTTGCAGAGATAGATGCAATTTGTTTAATTTTTTCGCTGTCGCTTCCTACAACTTGAGTTTGCTTAGCAAGGTCAGCTACAATTGCTTCTACTGCTTTGTCAATTCCACGTTTTAGGTCCATTGGATTTGCTCCAGCAGCAACGTTTCTTAATCCTTCTTTTACGATTGCTTGCGCCAAAACTGTAGCAGTAGTCGTACCATCTCCAGCTAAATCATTTGTTTTTGAAGCTACTTCTTTAACCATTTGAGCACCCATATTTTCCAATGGATCCTTAAGTTCTATTTCTTTTGCAACTGTTACACCATCTTTAGTTACTGTTGGAGCTCCAAAAGCTTTTCCGATGATTACGTTACGACCTTTTGGTCCTAATGTTACTTTTACGGCATTTGCCAATGCATCTACACCGCGTTTTAATCCGTCACGTGCTTCTATATCAAATTTAATGTCTTTAGCCATTTTATGTTTTATTAGATTTTATTATTAGTACTATTAAATGTTGTCTTAAACGATTGCAAAGATGTCTTCTTCTTTCATGATCAGATAATCTTTACCGTCAAGTTTTAGTTCAGTACCTGCATATTTACCGTACAAAACTGCATCACCTACTTTTACAGTCATCTCATAATCTTTTGTGCCATTTCCAACAGCTACAACAGTTCCGCGTTGTGGTTTTTCTTTTGCAGTATCTGGAATAAAAATCCCTGATGCTGTTTTAGTTTCAGCAGCAGCTGGCTCGATCAATACTCTATCCGAAAGTGGTTTAATAGTTAGTGCCATAATAGTTATTTAGTTTTTTAATTAATTGAATTTTTAAGTACTCTCTTAGCTGTTCAGAAATTGTGCCATAGGGGGAAGTCTGCCAAATTTACAGCATAAAAAAATGCCAGCACCAAAGATGCTGACATTATAGTATAAAGAGTAGCAATTGCTACAGTATTTCTAGTTTTGAGGAGCCTCAACTGGCGCAACTGGCGTAGTAGCAGCAGGTGCAACTGGCGCAGTAGCTGCTGGAGTAGAAGTAGAAGTTTGGTCTATAATTTTAGATTCGCTATTTCCCATTGCTCCAGTAAAGCTTAAGCTTGACATCAGAATCAATACAATTAACATCGTTGCAAGAGCCCAAGTACTTTTGTCCAAGAAATCTGTTGTTTTCTGTACTCCACCCATCTGTTGGCTACCACCAATAGTTGAAGAAAGACCGCCACCTTTTGGGTTTTGAACCATGATAACGACGATTAATAGAAAGCAAACAATAGTTATTAAAACTAAAAAGATTGTAAATGTGCTCATTTGGAACTAGTTATTTTGTTGTATGTTTTTAATATCTGATATTCGGTCTGCAAAGAAACTACTTTTTTCTGGATATTTCAAAATTAATATTTGATAAGCTTGTATAGCTTTCTGATATTTTTTCTGCTCTAGATAAACTCTTGCCAAAGTTTCGGTCATTAATGCTGAAGTATCTGCAGAAGTATCCCTTATTACTGGAGTTCTATTATCGTTTTTTACTGGTGGAATCTTTGGACTCGCTTCGATAAACTTATCGATAAGATCTGTTTTTTTAATTTTTTCTAATTCATTTTCAGTCAATTCTTTCTTTTCCTCTTGAATTACCTCGCGAATGATAGGTTGTATTTTTGATAGTTGAAGCCATTCTTTGAATGAATGCGTTTCGGAAGTGGAGAATTGCAATGGAGTTCCCAACTCTTCTTGTATAGAAATTTTGTGAGAAAATGATTCTTCTGCTTGTATTTTTTTTGCTTCCGCTAAATTGTCATCGGTTGAAAATTGAGAAGTTGAAGTCTTTTCATATTCTACTTCTTCGCTTGAATTGTTGGCGATATTGACTGATTCTAAAACTGAGTAGGTTACCGAAGAAATTTCTTTTTGAACTGATACTTGGTCAATTTCGATTGCTTCTAATGTGTTTTCAGCAATGGCTATTGATTCTAAAACAGATTGTTCTGCTGATTCAGTTTCTTCCTTGTCCAAATTTTGATTTACTATTTCAAACTCTTCTGATGCAGCTTTGGCACTTTCGATTGAATCTAAGATCGACTGTTTTTTTGGTTTAATTTCAGATTGTGGTTCGTTTTCTACTTCTGCTACTTCTACTTTTGCTGAAACTACTTCAATTTCCTCTTCAATAATTGCGGAATTTGAAACTTTTGCAAATTCCTCTGATGTTATAAAATCAAACAAAACCGTTCGGTCTGTCGTATAAGCTGCGGCAAGTTTAAGAGTATGATTGTATTGATAACTGTTTTCATTATACAAACCTTTCAAGCGCATTGCATAGGCGCTTTGCAAGAAAGGATATTGTTTAATAACCATTTGCAAAGATGCCGTTTGATCTGCCGTAAAGCTTTCTGGCTGTTGAAGCAGTAATTTATACTCTTGTAGATTCATAAAAGATGGTAGTTAAAGTTGCTTGATAAAATCGATGACATTTACCATTTTGCAAGTGATTCATTAAACACATCCTGCGTTATTCTTTCAAATATTTCTTGTAAAGCTGTTGTTAGTGTAGGTCCATTTAATTGCTGATCCCCTGGATAATCGTAATAATGAGAAAATCTTCTTTCAAAATCGTCTTCTTCTTTATTTCTATTCACAAATCGAACATTAATAGAAATTGTAAGCCTGTTTTGTGCAGCACGCTGATCGGCGGTAGCAGTCATCGGACTTACATAGTAATCCACAATTTCGCCTTCGTATAGAAGATCTCCATCAGCATTGACAAGGTTTAAATTTGTCTGATTCATAATGGTATTCTGAAGTTCCTGCGTAAAAGTACGTTCTATTCCCGGCTCAATAAGAGTCGCATTATTCTGGAAATAATTTACCTGAAATGTTTTGGCATCTATTTTACCAGTACCTGTGAAGTTGTAAACTGAGCAACTTGTAGTAACAAATACTACGAACAATAATAGAAGAAGTTTAACTGTTTTCATAAAGAAAAATATCGGTCAAATATTAAAGGTCAAATTGTTTGATTTTTCGGTACAAGGTACGTTCAGAAATTCCGAGCTCATCTGCGGCGGCTTTTCGTTTTCCCTTATTTTTTTCTAAAGATCGCTTAATCATTTCAATCTCTTTGTGCTCAAGACGTAATACTTCCTCTTCTTCAACAGTTTCGGCAAGGACGTAATTTTCGTCTTCATCTTTATAATTGTTTTCATTAGATGATTGAAGTGCCGGTGTTTCGGGCTGATCTTCGTACTCTATTTCCGAATTATCTTTGTTGTTTCCGTAGATTTTATTGATCAGCGGTTGCGTTTGTTCTTGGACTTTTACGCTTCCATTTTGCATAAGCTCCATCGTCAATTTCTTTAAATCGTTCAGGTCACTTTTCATATCAAAAAGAACTTTGTACAAAATTTCTCTTTCTGTACTGAAATCACTTTCTTTTTTCTGATCCTTGATGACTGAAGGTAAATTACTTCCTTCAACAGGCAAATATGATTGTAGCGTTTGTAATGTAATTTCGCGATGCGTCTCCAGAACAGAAATTTGTTCCGCTACATTTCGCAATTGTCTAATGTTTCCACTCCAACGATATTTTTGCAAAAACTCAACCGCATTGTCATCCAGTTTTATCGCAGGCATTTTATATTTATAAGCAAAATCTGAAGCGAATTTTCTAAAAAGTAAATGAATATCGGCAGCACGATCTCTCAAAGGGGGCAAGGTGATATCAACCGTACTCAATCTATAGTAAAGATCTTCTCTAAATTTTCCCTTCTCAATCGCGCCAAACATATTTACGTTTGTCGCCGCAACAATTCGAACATTTGTTTTTTGAACCTGTGAAGATCCAACTTTTATAAATTCCCCATTCTCCAATACGCGAAGTAGTCTAACCTGAGTTGTCAGAGGCAATTCGCCCACTTCATCAAGAAATATTGTTCCGCCATCTGCGACTTCAAAATAGCCTTGTCTCTCCGAAGTTGCTCCTGTAAAAGATCCTTTTTCGTGTCCAAAAAGTTCGCTATCAATAGTTCCTTCGGGAATTGCACCACAGTTTACGGCAATATATTTACCGTGTTTTCTGTGCGATAGTGAGTGAATTATCTTTGGAATATTTTCCTTTCCAACACCACTTTCTCCAGCAACAAGTACAGAAATATCGGTAGGGGCAACCTGAATTGCTTTCTCAATTGCTCTGTTGAGTTTTGGATCGTTTCCGATAATTTCAAAACGCTGTTTTATAGATTGTATATTATCCATTTAGTCTAAAATGCTTGTATTTCTAAAATTAGCTTTTTTAATTTCTGGCAGAATATTATATCGAAGCCAAACTTACTGCCGTTCCTATTAATGTTCCACTAGTACAATCTGTGATCTGAACATTTACAAAATCTCCCACTTTATAATCTTCTTTTGGAAAAACTACCGTAAGATTTTGCGAAATTCTCCCTGCGAAGTCATCTGTCGATTTCTTTGAATTTTTCTCCACTAATACCGAAAGTGTTTGTCCAACAAATTCCTGAGTTCGCATTGCGCTATGTTTACGTTGCAAAGCCACAATTTCTTGCAATCTTCTCAATTTTTCATCTTCAGGAACATCATCTACAAGTTTTCTTCCCGCCAAAGTTCCTGGTCTTTCAGAGTACGAATACATATAGCCAAAACTATATTGCACATACTCCATCAAACTCAAGGTATCTTCATGATCCTGAACCGTTTCTCCTGGAAAACCAGCAATCATATCTTGTGTGATTGTTGCTTCTGGAAGTATGGTTTTAATTTTATCAATCAGCGCCATATATTGCTCACGCGTGTGAAGTCTGTTCATTGCCGCAAGAATCGTATTGCTTCCAGATTGAACCGGCAAGTGAATATGCTTACAGATATTAGGATATTTTGCAATTATATGAAGAACGCTTTCGTGCATATCTTGTGGATTTGAAGTTGAAAAACGAACTCTCATTCCCGGATATTGACTAGCAACCATTTCTAATAATTGATCGAAATTGATTGCGGTGCTTTGCGCAATTTCGCTAGCATTCACAAAATCTTTTTTCAGTCCGCCGCCGTACCATAAATAGCTATCAACGTTTTGACCAAGAAGGGTAATTTCTTTAAAACCTTTTTGCCACAAATCTTCGATTTCTAGCAGAATGCTTTGTGCATCGCGACTTCTTTCGCGTCCTCTAGTAAAAGGAACTACGCAAAAAGTACACATATTATCGCAACCTCGAGTAATCGACACAAATGCCGAAACTCCATTAGTATTCAGTCGTACTGGCGAAATATCGCCGTAAGTTTCATCTTTGGATAATAAAACATTGATCGCGTCATTTCCATCTTCAACTTCTGCAAGTAAATTTGGCAAGTCTTTGTAAGCATCGGGACCTACAACAAGATCGATTATTTTTTCTTCTTCAAGAAATTTGCTTTTCAATCTTTCTGCCATACAGCCCAAAACTCCTACTTTCATATTAGGATTAATGTCTCGCTTTACTGCATTGTATTTTTCCAGTCGCTTGCGAACGGTTTGTTCGGCTTTGTCGCGAATAGAGCAAGTATTGATTAAAACTAAATCTGCTTCTTCCAGAATTTGAGTCGTATTATATCCATCATTGAAAAGTATCGACGCAACAACTTCGCTATCTGCAAAGTTCATCGCACAGCCGTAACTCTCAATAAAAAGTTTCTTCGTATTTGTTGGCTTGCTATCAAGAACTAAATTCTGTCCTTGTTCGCTTTCTATTATCGTGTTTCCCATTTTGTTTCAGAAAAAAAACTGCATTTTTTATAGGGGTCAAATATACGATTAAAACTGCGAGAGTGACAAGATGGCAGACTCGCTTTAACAATTTTTATTTTTTTTCTTTCGCTAAATGTAGAAAGTGCTTCGAGAGATGCTAATTGGTTTAATGGAAATCATTTCAACAGATGCGATTGCGATTCTTCTTTCCGCGAAAGCGTAACTTTTAATGTTTTTTGCTTTCGCTAAATGTAGGAAGTGCTTCGAAAGATGCTAATTGGTTTATTCGAAATTATTTCAACAGATGCGATTGCGATTCTTCTTTCCGCGAAAGCGTAACTTTTATTTTTCGCTTCCACTAAATTTAGGAAAGTATTCAATTGATGGAGTTGGTTGAAATTTGAAATAATTATAAAGGATCTGACTGTAGTTAAATTTAGCATCATTATATATAGGAAGAAAAAAAATTAATAATCGACGATTTCATTAGTAATAATATGCAGACTATTTTTCAGCATAGCTCTTATAATTATGATCGTTCGAAATCTTTCCAAAGACAAAAATTATAAGTGAGATTTTGAATTGATTTGAGACTATGTCTAGCATCTTTTTACTATAAAAACTTTAATAAATCTAATATTTAAAAAAATCACATACTTTTGCGGCACAAACAAATTGATTATGGCAAAGAATTTAGTGATCGTTGAGTCCCCAGCAAAAGCAAAAACAATAGAAAAATTTCTAGGAAGTGATTATCAAGTTGAGTCTAGTTATGGACATATTGCTGATCTTCCATCAAAGGAAATTGGCGTAGATGTTGAAAATGGATTCAAACCTAAATATGAAGTTTCGGCAGATAAAAAAGCTTTGGTAACAAAACTTAGAGGTCTTGCTAAGAAAGCCGATATGGTTTGGCTAGCGAGTGATGAGGATCGCGAGGGGGAAGCTATTTCTTGGCATTTATCGGAAGAATTAAATCTTGATAAAGCAAAAACGAAGAGAATTGTTTTTCATGAGATTACCAAAAATGCTATTTTGAAAGCAATTGAAAATCCAAGATCAATTAATTATAATTTAGTAAACGCACAACAGGCGAGAAGAGTTTTGGATCGTCTAGTTGGATATGAATTATCGCCAGTTTTATGGAGAAAAATTAAAGGCGGACTTTCTGCAGGAAGAGTTCAATCTGTTGCTGTAAGACTGATTGTGGAACGTGAACGTGAAATTCAAAATTTCAACGCTATCGCATCTTATGCAGTTTCGGCAGAATTCTCGACAGAAGAAGGAAAGTCTGTAAAAGCGAAACTTCCGAAGAATTTTAATACTAAAGAAGAAGCAGAAGCTTTTTTGAAAAAGAATATTGGCGCTTCCTTTGAAGTTTCAGATTTAGAAACAAAACCTGCAAAGAAATCTCCTGCGGCACCTTTTACAACTTCAACCTTGCAACAAGAAGCTGCGAGAAAATTGTATTTGCCGGTTGGAATTACAATGCAATTGGCGCAAAGATTATACGAAGCTGGACTTATTACTTATATGAGAACGGATAGTGTGAATCTTTCGGCTGATGCAACTGAAGCTGCAAAGCAAGAAATCATCAAATCGTACGGAAAGGAATTTTCTAAGCCTAGACAATTTACAACCAAAAGTAAAGGAGCTCAAGAAGCGCACGAGGCGATTAGACCTACAGATATGTCGAGACATACTGTAAATATTGATAGAGATCAGGCTAGATTATATGATTTGATTTGGAAACGTACTTTGGCTTCGCAGATGAGTGACGCTCAGTTAGAACGTACAAATGTGAAAATCAAAGCAGACAAACACTCGGAGATTTTTTCTGCATCCGGAGAAGTTTTACTTTTTGAAGGTTTCCTAAAAGTTTATCTTGAAGGAAATGACGATGATGAAGAAGAACAAGAAGGATTGTTGCCTGCATTAAAAGTTAAAGAAAAATTAGACAATAAGAGCATAACTGCCACAGAGAGATATACAAAACCTGCTGCAAGATATTCTGAAGCTGCATTGGTTAAGAAATTAGAGGAATTGGGTATTGGTCGACCATCTACTTATGCACCGACAATCTCTACAATCATCAGCAGAAATTATGTTGAGAAAGGAACGTTGGAAGGACAGAAGAGAAATTACACTCAAATCGTCCTTGCCAATAGTAAAATTGACGAAAAATTACTTTCAGAAAATACGGGTTCAGACAAAGGGAAATTAGTTCCTACAGATATCGGAACAATCGTAACAGATTTCCTAGTTAAGAACTTTGCAGCGATTCTAGATTATAATTTTACCGCCAAGGTAGAACAGGATTTTGATGAGATTGCCGAAGGAAATGTGGATTGGGCAATTATGATGAAAGATTTCTATGATAAATTTCACCCAAATGTAAAAGATGTTGAGGCTAATGCGGAAAGAGAATCGGGAGAAAGAATCTTAGGAACAGATCCAAAATCCGGAAAACCTATTAGTGTTAGACTTGGGAAGTTTGGACCGATGGCTCAGATAGGAAGTCAAGAAGATGAGGAGAAGCAATTTGCTAGTTTGCTTAACGATCAGAACATTGGGAACATCACTTTAGAGGAAGCTTTGAAGCTGTTTTTATTGCCAAAAGATTTGGGTATATATAAAGGAGAAGAAGTGGAAGTAAATAATGGTCGTTTTGGACCGTATGTACGTCATGGAAAGGTGTTTATCTCATTGCCAAAAGATGAAGATCCACTCGATGTTACGTCCGAACGCGCAATTGAACTTATTACTGAAAAAGAAAAAGCCGATGCTCCGATTGCAACCGTAAAAGGAGAGCCTGTACAAAAAGGTGTCGGAAGATTTGGACCATTCCTTAAATGGAACGGAATCTTTATTAACGTAAGCAAGAAATATGATTTTGATAACTTAAGTCAAAATGATATTATCGAACTGATAGAAGATAAGGTTCAGAAGAATATAGATAAGGTTTTGCATAATTGGGAAGAAGAAGGAATTCTCGTAGAAAAAGCGAGATGGGGACGTTCTAATCTTACAAAAGGGAAGATCAAAATAGAACTTTCCAAGGATTTTGATGTGGAAGGATTGACTCTTGAGAAAGCTCAAGAGATGATTGCAGCAAAAACTCCGGTAAAGAAAGCGCCTGCAAAGAAAGCGGCAACTACTAAAACTGCAGCGGCAAAGAAGCCCGCAGTAAAGAAAGCAGCTACAAAAACTACTAAGCCTAAAAAATAATAGTATATGATTTTCGAATTTTTACAGCCAGTAGATTCTTCAATTATAGATTTCTGTCGACAACTAAGTGCACAGCATTTAGGACAGAAAGTTACTTTCCATACGAGATCCGAAACTCCAATATTGGATGGGGTAAAAATTGCAATTGTAGGAATTCTAGATAATAGAGGTTCTGGGAGCGAAGAGTCTTCCGATTTGCACCATGTTCGCATGGAACTTTATAAGCTATTTCCGGGCAACTGGGCGCTTAATATGGTCGATTTGGGTGACATCCTTGCGGGAGATACCACTTCAGATACTAATTATGCAGTAAAAGAAGTTTTTCAGCAGTTGCTTAAGCGCGGAATTACTCCAATTGTAATTGGAGGTTCTCAAGATTTAACCTATTCGCTCTACAGATCATATGACAATTTGGAGCAAATGGTAAATCTAGTAACGGTTGATAGTAAATTTGATTTTGGAAACGAGGAAGAGGATCTTACAAGTACTTCCTACTTATCAAAAATTATTATAGATGAGCCAAATAATCTGTTCAACTATTCTAATATTGGGTATCAAACCTATTTTAATGCACAAGAAGAAATTGATCTTGTAGAAAAATTATATTTTGAAGCATATAGGTTGGGAGAGTTAAGTAATAATATTACATTGGCCGAACCGATTTTTAGAGATGCAGATTTAGTATCTGTTGATTTAAATTGCGTTCAATCGGCGACTTCAGGAAATGAAATGCCATTTATGCCCAATGGTTTTAATGGGAAAGAGATTTGTACTCTAGCAAGATATGCTGGAATTAGTGATAAAGTGAGCTTATTTGGTCTATTCAACCATGGAAGTACCTATAAAGAATCACTATTAATTGCAGAGATTATTTGGTATTTTATAGAGGGATTTCATTACAGAAGTAGAGAATATCCATTTGGCACTAGAAGTAATTATACCAAATATACCGTGCCTTTAGAAGTAGATGAGCTCATTTTTTTTAAGAGTAATAAGACTGATAGGTGGTGGATTGAAATTCCAAATGATGTTAACGTTAATAATAAATTAAAAATTAACACGTTATTACCATGTTCTTATGAAGAGTACTTAGAGGCTTGTAGTCAGGAACTTCCAAAGAGGTGGCTGAAAGCACAAAGGAAAAATTTTGGTATTTAATAAGTTTATTCAAAAAATAGTTAGTCGGAATGTCCAGTATTTGCTGAGTTTTTACGTTAAATTATGAGTTTTAACGATTAATAGTTTTTTTAAGAAAGATTTATGTTTTACTTTTGAGAACCTTAAAAATAAAAAAGTATAATCTTTTGTTTTTTAAATAAATAATAAATAGGTTTACGACCTTAAAATTACAATACAA
>CBDUDY010000049.1:0-13422 GCA_965366055.1 uncultured bacterium | reverse complement strand
AAAATAATCGCAGCGTCTGCGACGCGGTTCACATATATATATTTATCCTTCTAAACGACCTATAAATAACTATATACGACAAAAAATATAAAATTTCACAAGTCAAATTTTAATTTAAGACTATCTTTAAAATAAAAAGATGTCCGAAAAATATAAAGTAATTGATGGCACCACTCCAACATTCATTACATCAACGATTGTAGATTGGGTCGATTTATTTACACGACCAAATTATCACAGAATCCTTGACGACTCTTTGAACTATTGCATTAAAGAGAAAAATTTGACCGTTCACGCATACGTTTATATGACAAGTCACATTCACCTAATTGCTACAGCGCCTGAAAACGAACTTCAAAATATAATTCGTGACTTTAAAAAATTCACTTCCAAAAAGCTTATCGCAGAAATTAAGGAAATACCTGAAAGCCGAAGAGTATGGCTTCTCCGTAAGTTTAATTACGAAGCACAATCGAGAGGAAGAGCGCAAGAATATAAAGTTTGGCAAGATGGTTTTCATCCAATAATTCTTGATACACTAGAAAAAGTCGAACAACGAATAAAATATATCCATTATAATCCTGTGGAAGCTGGAATCGTTTTTAATGAAAGAGATTATGTGAACAGCAGTTATAGAAATTATGAAGAGGGGAATAAGATATTTGGTAATGTAAATGTTGAGCCGCTGTGGTAATTGTGCTTGTCTCTATGAGATTCTTGTCTATTAAATCCGAGAGTAATTTGAAAGAAATCTTAGCTAAATGAGCCGCGTCACAGACGCTTAATTTAAGCCTTACAACAAAGTCGGTACTCGTTGCAAACGAGCACTAGATAGGATGTCAAATTCGAATGATGAATTAATTTCAAATAACAACCCACGTAAACTGGTGCTTGCCTGTGGCGAGTACCTACTTTCTTTTAAAAAATAATTACAGCGTCTTTGACGCGGATACCTCTAAAATAACTCCAGATAGCGCGGATTTGCAATCCGTGCACGCAAACTACATATTGCATACCCCGCACATTTTACCAATACTTTAAAACACTTCTCTCCTATTTTACCTTATTTTTGAGACTCAAACACAATTATGGAAGAATTAGAATTGCTTCTTAAAAGCAAAAAATATAAGAAGGCAAGTTTTAAAATATCAAAGACAAATCATTTGCTGATAAAGGCCAAAATAAATGGAGTTTTGGGGAATTTTATTCTGGATACTGGCGCTTCCAATAGTTGTGTAGGATTTGAATTTATAGAGCACTTTCGGCTAGACGCAGCAAGTTCAGACACTACAGCCGCAGGAGCTGGAGGCACCGGAATGATGACCAAAGTTTCGCACGGAAATAGGTTAAATCTCGGCCGTTGGAGCACCGAAACTTTAGATCTGGTAATCTTTGATCTTTCGCACGTAAATGAAGCTTTAATGGCTTACAAAGCCAAGCCTGTGCAAGGAATCATTGGAGCAGATATCTTAATTCAAGGCAGCGGTATTGTGAATTATGCGACTTCTATTTTGTATCTAAAATAAATATTCGAGAAAGCTGAATCTCAATTCGATCAAAATTACTTTCTACATAAAGCAAAGAAAACGCTCTATTTTGCAATAGAGCGTTTTTCTTAAAAATATATTTTGAACTAGAACTGTTTACTACAATTCTAAAGCTCTTTGTGCATTGTTGTCCATCAATAATTCTAATGGATTTTCTAGCGCTTCTTTGATCGCAACCAAGAATCCAACAGACTCTTTTCCATCAATGATACGGTGATCATAAGATAGTGCTAAATACATCATTGGGTGAATCTCAACTTTACCATTTACCGCAATTGGTCTTTCGATAATGTTGTGCATTCCAAGGATTCCAGATTGTGGAGGATTGATAATTGGCGTAGAAAGCATACTTCCAAAAACACCACCATTAGAAATAGTAAATGTTCCACCAGTCATATCATCAACCGTAATTTGTCCGTCACGAGCTCTTATTGCTAGACGTTTAATTTCTGCTTCAATACCTCTAAAAGTAAGATTTTCTGCATTACGAACCACAGGAACCATTAGTCCTTTTGGTCCAGAAACTGCTACAGAAATATCACAGAAATCATATCCGATTTTGTAATCTCCATCAATCATTGAATTTACATCTGGATACAATTGCAATGCTCTAGTCACCGCTTTTGTAAAGAAAGACATATATCCAAGGGTTACACCTCCGTGTTTTGCTTTGAAAGCTTCTTTGTACTCATTACGCAATTTGTTAATTGGCGTCATGTTTACTTCGTTGAAAGTAGTCAACATCGCTGATTCGTTTTTCGCTGAAACTAATCTTTCTGCTACTTTACGTCTCAACATTGACAATTTCTTACGCTCAGATCCTCTGTTTCCTCCAGTTGGAGTTCCCATTGATGGAACTGCGTTTTGCGCATCGTCTTGAGTGATACGTCCATCTTTTCCAGTTCCCGTAACGGTTGCTGCATCGATGTTTTTCTCAGCCAATACTTTTTTCGCCGCTGGAGACGGTGCACCAGATGCGTATGTTTTTTCTGCTACTGGAGCAGTTTCTTTTGGTTTTTCTGGAGCTGGAGCTGCTTTAGTTTCCGCTTTTGGAGCTTCTTCTTTTGCTGCTGGAGCTGCATCATTTTTGCCGTCTGTATCAATCAGGCAAACTACTTGACCTACTTGTACTGCATCGCCTTCCTCTGCTTTTAGCGTGATAATTCCCGCTGCTTCTGCAGGCAGTTCTAAGGTAGCTTTATCAGAATCAACCTCAGCAATCGCTTGGTCTTTTTCTACATAATCGCCGTCCTTTACTAGCCAGGTTGCAATTTCTACTTCTGTAATCGATTCTCCTGGTGAAGGAACTTTCATTTCTAAAATCATATTCTTATAATTTTATAATTATTTATTTTCTTAATAAGTGATCAGTCTTTTTTTTATTTGGAGCTATTTCCTGCTATCCGCTGTATCTTTTGTTCCATTTCATTCCACAAAAGGATGCCGCTACTATCAGGGCTAGGGAATATTAGTTACATTCCTTATCAAACACCATTTCAACCGCTCGTGCGTGACGTGATTTTGCTCTAGCATAACTTCCAGCAGCTGGTGCACTATAAGCCTTTAATGATGCTAATCTTAATTTTATAAAATCAAAATGCATCAACATATGACTGTAAGCTCCCATGTTTTTAGGCTCTTCTTGTGCCCAAACGTAATCATCTGCATTTGGATACGAAGCTATAATTACCTTCAATTGATCTACTGCTAGTGGAAAAAGTTGCTCGATACGCACTAATGCAACATCATTTCTACCTTTCTCTTCGCGTGCTGCCAATAAATCGTAGTAGAATTTACCTGTACAGAATACAAGAGATTTTACTGCTGCCTTATCAACTGTTTCGTCATCAATAGTTTCTTGGAAATGCCCATTTGCAAACTCATCAACCGACGAAATCACTAATGGATGTCTCAACAAACTCTTTGGTGTAAACACAATTAATGGTTTGCGGTAACTTGTTTTCATTTGTCTTCTCAACAAATGATAGAAGTTTGCAGGTGTTGTACAATCTGCCACAAACATATTTTCGCTTGCACACATTTGTAGGTAACGCTCCATTCTTGCCGAAGAGTGCTCTGCTCCTTGTCCTTCATAACCGTGAGGTAGTAAAAGTACAATTCCGTTTTGATTATTCCACTTCTGCTCTGCAGCAGAAATATATTGGTCAATCATAATTTGTGCACCATTCGAGAAATCTCCAAATTGCGCTTCCCAAATTGTAAGTGCATTCGGACTTGCCAAAGCATATCCATAATCAAAACCTACCACTCCATACTCAGAAAGTAATGAGTTGTAGATATGAAATTGCCCTTTTTGATCTTTCAGATTTTGAAGCGCGATAATCTCTTCTTCAGAATCTTCAACTTTTACAACTGCATGACGGTGCGAGAATGTTCCACGCTCCACGTCTTGCCCTGACATTCTTACATCAAAACCTTCTGTAAGCAAAGTTCCGTACGCAAGTAATTCGGCCATAGCCCAATCAAGTTTATCAGTATCAAACATTTTACGTCTATCATCAATCAATCTCTTGATTTTATTGATAAACTTTTTGTCTTCAGGTAATTTTGTAATTACGTCTGCAATATCTTCAAGCATTTTTATTGGAACTGTAGTATCTACACGCTCCAACATTTGCTCTTGGTGCACTTGTTTGAACCCTTGCCATTCATTTTGCATAAATGGAGTGATTACAGTCAAGTTTTTCTTGCGCGATGCTTCAAGGTTTTCCTCTAATGCATCTTTGTATTTTGTTTCTATCTCCTTAACATATCCTTCGTTGATAATTCCTTCGCTGATTAATTTGGCAGCGTAGATATCACGAGAATTCGTATGTTTAGAAATTAGAGAGTATAATTTTGGTTGAGTAAAACGAGGTTCATCCCCTTCGTTATGACCATATTTACGGTACCCTAAAAGATCAATAAATACGTCGCTACCAAATTGCATTCTGAAATCGAGTGCAAAAAGCATCGCGTGAACAACTGCTTCTACATCATCTGCATTAACGTGCAAAACTGGCGCGCCAGTAACTTTTGCAATATCTGTACAGTAAGTAGAAGAACGAGCGTCAAGATAATTAGTAGTAAATCCTACTTGATTATTGACTACTACGTGAATTGTTCCTCCAGTTTTGTATCCATCAAGATTTGCCATCTGTACAATTTCGTACACGATACCTTGACCTGCAATTGCAGCATCACCGTGCAATGCAATCGGAAGTACTTTGGAAGTATCCGACGAAAAGTGGTGTTCTTGCTTTGCTCTTGCAATTCCTTCGATCACCGCTCCTACTGTTTCAAGGTGTGATGGATTTGGTGCAAGATTGATATTTATATTTTTTCCTGATTTAGATTTACGATCAGAAGTAAGTCCCAAGTGGTATTTTACATCACCATCAAAAAGAACATCGTCGTCATAATCTTTACCGTCAAATTCTGAGAATATATCCTGAGTTGATTTTCCAAAGATATTTGCTAATACGCTAAGACGGCCACGGTGTGCCATTCCCATTACAAATTGCTCCACTCCTCTTTCTGCTGCTGCATCAATAAGAGCGTCCAATCCTGGAATTAAAGATTCTCCACCTTCAAGTGAAAAACGCTTTTGTCCTACATATTTAGTATGTAAAAATGTTTCGAAAGAAATAGCTTCATTTAGTTTCCCTAAAATATGCTTTTTCTCTTCTGCATCAAATTTTGGTTGATTGTCGTTGTACCCAATTTTATCCTGAATCCATTGGATTACTGCCGGATTTCTGTGGTACATATATTCAATACCAATAGAATGACAGTAGATTCGATTAAGGTGACCTAAAATTTGCTCAAGAGTACAAGGCTGCAATTTCATTGCTTGCGCTGCATCAAAAACAGTATTTAAATCGGCACTCGAAAGTCCAAAGTTTTCAATATCTAATGAAGGTTCGTATTGTCTACGCTCACGTATTGGATTTGTTTTGGTAAACAAATGTCCTCTATTACGATATGCGTCTATGAGTTTAAGTACGTTGAATTCTTTCTGAAGCTGGTTTGAAACAAATGAACAATCCATCGTTCCGTTGGCAACTTCTGCCATTTGCTGAACGTGACTTTCATCTTTACCGGCCGATGCTCCAAAATCGAATCCTTGAAAAAAGCTTCTCCAGCTTGCCTCGACACTGTCTGGATTTTCAAGATACTGTTCGTATAATTCGGCAAAAAAGTCAGTGTGTGCTGCGTTTAAAAATGAAAACCTATCCATATTTTTTTTGAATATACTAAGTTGTTAAAGTAGTCAGGCAAAAGTACAATAATTGAAATAGAATCTGAATAATTTTAAATACTTTTATGTTTTAATAACCATTAGACATTAAAAATGATAAAATTCAACACTCTTCGATATCAAATCCTTCTTTCTGCGGTATTTATAGTAGTAGGATTTTCTAGTATTCAGGCGCAGATTATTACTCCAAAGGCAAAAAGTGAATTTTGGCAGCACGTTCAGTTTGGAGGTGGACTTGGTCTAAGTTTCGGGAGTAATTACACAAATATTTCGGTTGCACCAGGAGCAATTTACAATGTAAACGAATATTTTTCGGTTGGACTTGGCGTTCAGTACAGCTATATAGATCAAAAAGCGCGGGTATATGGCAGCAATCAAACGCTTCAATATACAAGTAATCTTTATGGAGGAAGTGTCGTGGCACTTTTTAATCCTATTCGAGCGATACAACTTTCAGCAGAAATTGAACAACTAAGAGTGAATACCGAACGAAAAATCGTTACAAATGCAATTGTTGAAAACGTAAATGACGATTTTTGGAATACTGCTTTATTTTTAGGCGCTGGTTTCAGAACGGGAAACGTGACAATTGGAGCTCGATACAACCTACTTTTCGACAAAAACAAAAATGTATATTCAGAGCCTTTTATGCCTTTTGTAAGAGTTTACTTTTAGAAAAATAAATTCTACGAACTGTATTTATGGCGAAACCATACTTTTTGCCATTCTCTTTTTAATAAAAGAAAGACAACTTGCTCAGAAAGGATTACCAAATCTGATCCGTCAAGTTTTTTAACTTCCGATTCAGAAACATCTACGATATATAATAGATTGAGATATTCGGCAAATTTATACTGAATAAGTCGGTAGATTTTCTCGTGAAGCTGAATCTTCAATTCACTTGGAGTTGTGCTTTTGGGAAAATCTATTGCTTCATTCGCAAGGTTAAAATCTTTATTAACCTGACTTAGCAAAGCGTCATACAGCATATCTGACTCGGCTTGAGACAAAAGCTGATCAATAGTGGCGGGCATTGTAAACATATTGACGGCTGTTTTTATACGGTGCGCTTCATTAAATTCTTTCCGAAGTGGTGCAAGATATTTTTCTTATCTGCATCAATATTAATTGTTTCAAGAACTTCAAATGCTTTCTGAGTGTATTCTTCAATTCCCTTCAAAGCTTCATCTGCGGCTCCACTAGATAAAAACAATGCTTTTACCGCATCGATTTTTTCGTGATTTCCGTGATTTTCGGCTTTAAAAAATTCTTTGATTTCGGCAGTTTCAGATTCCGATCCAAATTCTAAAGCTTTTAGATATAAATAAGTCTTCTTATTTTCGATAATATCACCACCAATTTGTTTTCCGAAATTTTCTGGATTTCCAAAAGCATCAAGATAATCATCCTGAATTTGGAAAGCTATGCCCAGGTTTAAACCAAAATTATAAATAGCCGCACAATCTTCTTTTGAAGCATTTGCGATAATTGCGCCCATTTCCATAGCTGCGGCAACCAAAACTGCGGTTTTATATTCGATCATTTTGATATAATCCTTCAGAAGAACTTTTTCTGAATTTTCAAAATCTATATCCCATTGTTGCCCTTCGCAGACCTGAAGTGCGGTTCTACTGAACAATTTGGCCAAAGCCAAAAAAACTTTAGGCTCATAATCTTCAAAATATTGGTAGGCCAAAATCAACATCGCATCTCCAGAAAGAATCGCGGTTGTGGTATTCCATTTCTCGTGAACTGTTGGCTGACCGCGACGTACTGGCGCAGCATCCATAATATCATCGTGAACAAGTGAGAAATTATGAAAAACTTCAATCGCAATAGCAGCAGAAAGTGCATCCTTATATGATGCTCCAAAAATTTCGGCAGTAAGCAAGGTCAAAACAGGACGAAGTCTCTTGCCTCCCAAATTCATAATATAACGAATGGGCGCATAAAGATTATCCGGCTCTCTATTAAGCGTTTCTTGTTTTATTCTGTCTAAAAAAAAGGAGCGATAGGCTTCTATTGTATGCATGGATTTCAATTTGTGGCTAAATTAACCAAACCCCGCAGATTCAGCGACAAAATCGAATGTTAAATAATTCAAAATACTTTGGAAACTATTTGGGTGCTTAAAGTTTCTGGATTAATTTTGTGCTCTGAAAATAAGGAAAATGAAAGAGAAAATTATCGCAAAAGCAACAGACCTATTTTTAAAGCTTGGTTTTAAAAGTATCACAATGGATGACTTGGCTGGTGAGATGTGCATTTCGAAAAAAACTATTTACAAATTTTTCGGAAATAAAGAAATTCTAATTGCAGAATGCACCGACAAAATGCACAAGTTATTTAGAGGTTTAATGCAGGATGTCGCAGCAAAAAAATACAATCCGATTGAAGAAAATTTCGAAATCAGAAAGATATTCAAGACGATGTTTAATGTGACCGACACTTCTCCTCTCTATCAGTTGAGGAAGTATTATCCTGAGATTTATGAAAAAGTATTAGCTCAAGAGAATTTAGATGGCATCCAATTTATGAGAGATAATCTGAACAACGGAATTGAACAAGAATACTATCGGAAAGACATAAACGTAGAAATGACCGCCCGACTTTATTTCATTTTATGCTTTGCCATCAACGAAAGCATCACATTAGAAAAAGAGTCTCAGAAATTAGAGTATGCAGCATTAGAATATCATACAAGATCAATCGCCACAGAGAAAGGCATTTTAGAACTAGATAAACAATTAAGTATACACCTTTAGATAATCAAGAATGAAAAAAGTTTTTTTAATTAGTGCACTTCTACTTCAATTTTTAGCGCAAGCTCAAGAAGTAAAAGTATTAAGCCTAAAAGAGGCGATCAATTATGCACTTCAAAATAAAGTTGAAGCCAAAAAAGCACAACTTGACGTTGAAAATAGCGAATACCTAATTCAGGAAGTTCGTTCGAGAGCATTGCCACAAATATCTGTAAATGGTGCTTTAAATTACAGTCCAATTGTACAGGAGACAGCATTGCCAGGAGAAGTTTTTGGACAACCAGGCACAACAGTATTGATTCCGTTTGGTCAAGAATGGTCTAGCACGGGAACAGTTTCTGTCACTCAAGCACTTTTTGATTATTCAGTTTTTACAGGATTGAAAGCCGCAAAATCTACTAGAGAATTCTACAAGATCAATAAAGACTTTACAGACGAGCAAGTAATTGAGCGCGTTGCATCTGCATATTATCAGATTTATATCCAGAAACAAAAGCTGACTATTATTGATAGCACCATAAAAAACACAACTAAAGTTCGAAATATTATCAAAGGACAATACGACAATGGCCTTGCTAAGAAAATTGATCTTGACCGAACAATTGTAAAACTTTCGAACATTGTATCACAACGCCAACAAATCGTAAGCGCGGTAGAGCAACAAGAAAATTCTTTGAAATTCCTTATCGGAATGCCAATGGCTACAAAAATCGAATTGCCAGAAACTAATTTTGAAGCTCCAGCGGTTTTACTTGGGGATTCTCCAGATATGCAAAAACGCACCGAATATCAATTGATAAAACAGCAAGAAGAATTGCTAACATACGAGCGTAAATCTATCGTTGCAGGTTATTATCCTACTTTAAGTCTTGCAGGGAATTATGGTTATCAAGGACAGGGAAAAGAATTTCCGCTTGGTGGTAAACCAGAGGATGGAGTGTATTGGTCAGATTTTGCAACAGTAGGTCTAAATCTTAGAATTCCAATTTTTACTGGATTTGCCACAAGATCGAGAGTAAGACAATCTGATATTAAACTTAAAAAAGTTGCCGCAGATCTTGAAGATACGCAATTAGGACTTGACCTTGCTTACGATAATGCAAAAGCGAGAATCAACAATACATTAATTACGATTGAAGCACAAAAGGAAAATGTTGCCCTTGCACAAGATGTATTGGACAATACTCGTAACAACTATCAGCAGGGATTAACACCGTTAACAGATTTATTAGATGCAGAGAATGCACTTACAGATGCTAAAAACTCTTATTCAAATTCATTATTAGAATACAAACTCGCAGAAATACAATTAATCAAATCTCAAGGAGAACTTAAAACACTTTTAAACTAGTAACTGATGAAAAAAATAATTTATATCGTAATTGGAGTGGCACTAGTAGCTGCCGTTGTTTTTACTTTAGTAGGTAATAAAAAACAGAATGCCGCAGATGTTGCTATCGTTGCAGAAAAAAGTGCTTCAGTTGCCGTGCGTGTTGATACTATTGGAACTGCTGCAGTTGAGACAGATTTTGCTGCAAACGGAAATTTTGAACCATCACAATCGTTAACGTTTTCTGCAGAAAATTCTGGACGTGTTACAAGAATTCTTGTGGACGAAGGAAGTCCTGTGAGAATTGGACAAACACTTGCAGTCATTAAAGGAGATAGACTGTCGGTAGATGTCAACAACGCAAAAGCAGCTTACGAAAATGCAATGGCAGATCGTCAACGTTACGAAAATGCTTTTGCAACTGGAGGTGTAACGCAACAACAACTTGAACAAGCAAAACTTGCGGCAGTAAATGCAAAAGCGCGTTTGTCTCAAGCAAACATCAGCTTTGGCGATGCAACAATTAAATCGTCTATCAACGGAATTGTAAATAAAAAGTATATCGAGCCAGGATCTGTGGTTTCTCCAGGAACAGCATTATTTGACCTTGTAAATGTGTCGACTTTAAAACTGAAAGTTACAGTAAACGAAGGCCAAATTACCACGCTGAAAAAAGGTGATAATGTAAAAGTGAAGGCTTCGGTTTTCCCTAACGATTCTTTTGAAGGTAAAATTAGTTTTATCGCGCCAATGGCAGATGCATCCCTAAGTTTTCCTGTTGAAATTGAAATCGCAAAAAACCCAGACAACAAACTAAAAGCTGGAATGTATGGAACAGCAACTTTTGTAACTAGCAATACTGATGTTGCCAAAAGTGCTATAAAAACTGCTCCAAGAAGTGCATTTGTAGGAAGTGTTTCTAGCAATCAAGTATTTGTCGTAAAAGACGGAATTGCACAATTAACGAAAGTTGTTTCAGGAAGAATTCTTGGGGACAAAGTCGAAATTCTTGACGGACTTAATGATGGTGATATTGTAGTTACCAGCGGACAGATAAACTTAAGCGACAGCACCAAAGTGACTGTTGTAAAATAATTTAGTTACAAAACTATAGATTCCTATGAAATTAGTAGATATATCCATTAAAAGACCTTCCCTAATTATTGTATTATTTATAATACTATTAGTGGGCGGTATCTTCAGCTACACCCAGCTTAGCTACGAACTGATACCTAAGTTTGAAGTAAACGTGGTTACAGTTAGTACTGTATATCCAGGTGCTTCGCCAGGTGAGGTTGAAAATACAGTTACCAAAAAACTTGAAGATGCAGTCTCAACTCTTGAGAACGTCAAGAAAATAGAATCAAAGTCTTACGAAAGTTTATCAGTTGTAATGATTACGCTTACTGCTGATGCCGATGCCGATTATTCGTTGAATGACGCTCAGCGTAAGATTAATGCCGTTCTTAAAGATTTGCCAGAAGATGTAGATCCGCCCTCATTAAGCAAATTCTCATTGAGTGATTTGCCGATTATGACCATCGGTGCAACTGCCAAAATGGAAGAAGTAGAATTCTATGACCTTTTGGACAAAAAGATTCAACCAATTCTATCTCGTGTACAAGGTGTTGCGCAAGTAAGCCTTGTGGGAGGACAGGAAAGAGAAATTCAAGTAAGTCTTGATGCTGCGAAGTTGAAAGGATTTGGATTATCAGTTCCACAAATTCAACAAGCGGTATTGAGTTCAAATCTTGATTTCCCAACCGGAAATATCAAAACTCGTGAGAACAGTACTTTGATTCGTCTTTCTGGAAAATACAAAGATGTTCAGGAACTTAGAAATCTGGTCGTTTCATCTCAAAACGGAATTCAGATTAGACTTTCGGACGTGGCAGATGTTCAAGATAGTCAGAAAGAGGTAGATAAAATTTCGAGAGTAAATCAACAAAGTTCGATTATTCTTCAAGTTGTAAAACAATCTGATGCCAATGCGGTAGCGGTGAGTGAGCAAACAAATATCGCTATTGCTAAATTACAAGAAGAGTACAAAAACATCGGACTTGTGCTGAATGTTGCAAATGACAGTAGTACGTTTACTCTGGCTGCGGCTAATTCTGTAATGCACGATTTATTTATTGCAGTAGCACTTGTGGCATTTGTAATGTTGTTTTTCCTTCATAGTTTTAGAAATGCCCTAATTGTAATGGTGGCAATTCCGATATCGCTTATTGCAACTTTCATCGGAATTTATCTGATGGGTTATACTTTAAACTTAATGAGTTTACTAGGACTATCACTCGTGGTAGGTATTCTGGTGGATGATGCGATTGTGGTGTTGGAAAATATTCACAGGCATATGGAAATGGGTAAAAACAAAGTTCGTGCTGCATATGATGGAGCTTCCGAAATTGGATTTACCGTAGTTGCAATTACGCTGGTTATTGTGGTGGTGTTTTTACCTATCGCTTTGAGTACTGGACTAGTTTCGAATATTATTACGCAGTTTTGTGTGACGGTAATTATTGCAACGATGCTTTCGTTATTGACTTCATTTACAATTGTTCCGTGGTTATTTTCTAGATACGGGAAATTAGAACACCTGACAAATAAATCAGCTTTCGGAAGAGTTATTCTAGCTTTCGAAAAAGGTTTAGATAGCTTTACTCATACCGTTACGGGCATTTTAAATTGGTCATTAAAACATAAAATCGCAACACTTTTGATTGTAGTTGTGATATTTGTGGGATCGCTTTTACTGCCAATATTTGGATTTGTAGGAGGAGAATTCTTTGCCAAGACAGATAAAGGGGAATTCCTTGTGCAGATCGAGCTTCCAAAAGATGCGAGTATTGAGCAAACCAACTTTATGACTCAGAAAGCAGAAGCATTCTTGAGAAAAGATCCTGCAATCGTTGATATGATTACTACAGTTGGACAGACAAGTGAAGGAATGGGAGCTTCTCAATCTACCGCATACAAATCTGAAATCAATATCACTTTGGTCGATAAAGACCAACGCGAAGACAACTCATTCATTTTTGCCGCAAAAATGAAACGTCAACTAGAAAAAGAATTAGTTGGAGCAAAAGTAAAAACCGTTCCAGTTGGATTGCTTGGAGCTGACAAAGCGCCAATTGCACTTACCGTTACTGGTACGGACCTTAAAAGTGTAATGGAATTTGCCTTGAAAAGTGCTGATGAATTACGCAAAATTGAAGGTGCGGCCGAAGTAAAATTAACTTCAGAAGATGGAAATCCTGAAATTAATGTTCAGGTAGACCGTGATAAAATGGCTGCTCTTGGATTATCATTATCTACTGTTGGTATGACGATGCAAACTGCCTTTAGTGGAAACACAGATGGTAAATTTAGAGCTGGAGAATACGAGTATGACATCAACATTCGTTTCGACGAATTTGATCGTTCAAGCATTGAAAACGTGAGTAATATTGTATTTACAAACGATCAGCAGCAGCAAATCAAACTTTCTCAGTTTGCAACAATTACGCAAAGTTCAGGTCC
>CBDUDY010000048.1:0-13465 GCA_965366055.1 uncultured bacterium | reverse complement strand
ACAAGATTTTTTGAAAATAGCTGTGCACTATCAGGAATAAACTTTAAAGTCTTACCATTGTTTTCGGCGAAAGTAATTAACCTTTTTACTCTTTCATTAGAAACTTCATTGAGTGAGCAGTAAATTTCATCTACCTTATTCTGCTTAACATAGGACTTGATATCATCAAATTTTCCCAAAACATCGCTGTTTTGAACTTTATCTGAAAAATAGCCTAAAAACCTATATCCATAATCAATTCGTGTGTCAAAAAGTTTGCGCAATTCTCTTGACTCATTAGTGAAACCAATTATAATAACAGATCTAAAATTACTTCCGGTTATTATTCTATATTTTTTTAAATAGTAAAACAGAAGAAATTTGAATGTTAATATCGCAAAAAGAGTGGACAGCATATATTTTGCTACAGCATTACCACTAAAAGATGCTGTTAATACAAAAGGGAAATATGCGATCACTACGAGCAAAAAAAGCACAGTTTGTTGGGAAAGTTTACTTAGAATCTCTACTGGCGTAGTAAATCTATAAACTGCATAAAATTTAATAATTAGTGCGATAACAAGCCACGCAACCACTTGATACAATGAAAATATATAAAAATTTAAATTGAGATCGTTCAAAAAATACATCGCAAAAGCTACTACTACGATCAAGTCGAAAATAATACTGATGGGACGAATATATTTTGAATATCTGCCTATTTGTGCTATCGTCATGTGCTAGTGAATATAACCTGTAAAATCCTTGTGTTCTTCTTCTTTAAGCTGCTCTTCGGGAAGGTTTCTAAAATAATCGTAGGTAATTTTCATTCCGTCTTGTCTAGATACTTTTGCCTCCCAGCCCAGAAGTTCTTTGGCTCTAGTAGTATCAGGCTGACGTTGCAAAGGGTCATTCATCGGCAAGGGATGGTAAACTACTTTTTGTTTAGTACCTGTCAATTTTATGATCTCGTCTGCAAAATCCTTAATTGTGATTTCGTCCGGATTCCCAATATTTACTGGATATATATAGTCACTATGCAACAATCTAAAGATTCCTTCTACCTGATCATCAACATAACAAAATGAACGCGTCTGACTGCCATCCCCAAAGATTGTAAGATCTTCCCCTCTCAAAGCTTGACCAATAAAAGCTGGAATAACGCGACCGTCATTGAGTCGCATTCTAGGACCATAGGTATTGAAAATTCGAACAATACGTGTTTCTACACCGTGAAAAGTGTGGTAAGCCATCGTAATTGATTCTTGAAATCTTTTTGCTTCATCATACACTCCACGAGGTCCTATAGTGTTGACATTTCCGTAATAGTCCTCAGTTTGAGGGTGTACGAGCGGGTCTCCATAAACTTCGGAGGTAGACGCTATAAGAATTCGAGCCTTTTTTACACGTGCCAAACCAAGTAAATTATGAGTACCTAGAGAACCTACTTTCAAGGTCTGAATAGGAATTCTCAAGTAATCAATTGGACTTGCAGGTGATGCAAAATGTAAGATATAATCTAGTTCTCCCGGTACATTTATAAACTTTGTAATATCATGATGGTAAAACTCAAAATGTTCGAGCTTAAATAAATGCTCTATATTTTTCAGATTCCCAGTAATTAAATTGTCCATGCCGATTACGTGATATCCTTCGGCAATAAATCGGTCACAAAGATGCGAACCTAAGAAGCCCGCAGCCCCAGTGATAAGTATTCTCTTCATCGTCAAAATTTATCCTGCAAGATATGATAAAACCTTAATATCATCATAATTTTTATCACACTAATTACCATAGTAATACTGTTGCAAAACAGTTATTGCGTTTTAAGTTGATAAGTTTAAGGGCAAAAAAAAGACGTAATTAGATTTGTAATTGTTTAAAATTTAAGGGTTTGTCGACCATAGAGAAGCTGATTTTAGCATAGCGCGTCTCGGAAGTTGCAATGAGGCAAGTATTAATTGTGCAAAATCTTCGGCTTGAAGAACTTTTTCAGGATTACCATCAGTAATTCCCAGTTCCAATGACATATCAGATGCGATCGTGCTTGGAGTAAGTGTGCAAACTCTAATATTATCTTTTCGCACTTCTTTCATCAAAGCTTCAGATAATCCTATAACTGCGAACTTAGAGGCAGAATAAGCGGATGTTCCTGCATTTCCAGAAAGTCCAGCTGTAGAAGACACATTAATAATATCACCTTGATTTTTCTCAATTAAATATGGTAAAACTTCTCTAGTTACATAATACATTCCCATAACGTTAGTCTGCATAATTTTTGCCCATTGCTCTGCTTCCATTTCAAGAAACTTCCCAAAAGCAGCAATACCAGCGTTGTTGACAAGAATATCAATTCCACCAAGTTCTTTTATGAGCTGTTTAATTCCACTTTTAACTTCTTCATGATTCCCAACATCAAAAAGTGCGTAGGTCGCTTTGACACCCAATGATTTCAACTCATCTACCGTTTCTTTCAAGCGCGTTTCATCTCTTCCCGTGATAGCGACATCAATTCCTTCTTTGGCGAAAGCTAAAGCTGTTGCTTTTCCTAATCCTCTACTACCACCAGTAATTATTGCCTTTTTTCCCTGAAGTGTCTCCATTATTTTTATATTTAATTACAAATATATCCAAATTATACTAAACAACTTAATGAGAAAATGATAGGATAATAGGCAAATAATCTTTTTTACATCTAGAATAATCTAGCGCAATTTATTGATTTTAAAAATTTTATCACATCACAATCCTTATCTCTTAATCTAAAGATCAGGAACAATTTTATTCAATTATTGTTTTTTAAAATTAATAGTAATTTAAGGAATGCCTGCGCTAGAATTGAAATATCGTATAATCTTACTTACATTTGTTTTTCTAAAAATTCAGCTTTGAAAGTATTGCACATTACAGAAGCATTGGCAGGCGGCGTCTATACTTATTACAAGGATTTATCTCACTTTTTTGGTGATTTAGATCCAAATGAGGGTATAGAAACAACTCTAATCTATAGTGGTCATAGGGAACAAATAGATAAAAGCAGAATGCCAGATGATTTTTCAAAAAAGGTTAAATTGCAAGAGATTTCGATGATGCGCGAGTTTTCTGTAATTAAGGACCTTCAATCTACTTACGCATTGTTTAGAGCGATTAAAAAGTATAATCCTGATGTTATACATCTTCACTCGTCGAAGGCTGGAGTATTAGGTCGAATAGCAAACTTCGCCACCTTAAAACGTAGAAAAATTTTTTACACTCCCCATGGATATTCCTTCTTGCGTGAAGATATATCGACAAATCAGCAAAAAATATATCGATTAATTGAAAAATCCATGCAATTTATTTTTGGAGGAACCACAATTGCTTGTGGAGATACTGAATATGTTATTGCAAAATCTTTAGGAAAATCTGAATTAGTACGAAATGGAATATCTATTCCAGAAAAATACGTTCTCCCGATTAAAAATTCCGAAAGAGTACGGGTTGGAATAATTGGTCGAATAACTATTCCTCGAAATCCGGCAATGTTCAATGAGATCGCGCTAAAATTTCCAGAGTTTGATTTTCTGTGGATTGGAGACGGTGAATTACGACCATTGCTTACCGCAGAAAATATTAAAATAACTGGATGGTTTTTTGATTCAGCCGAAGTAGCAGCTTATCTTGATACTCTGGATATTTACATCCAAACTTCCTTGTGGGAAGGATTACCAATAGCAGTATTAGAGGCAATGAGCAAAAAAATTCCTGTAATCGCAACTAATGTTATAGGTAATAAAGACATCGTTGTACACAAAGAAACCGGATACCTTTTTGATGAGATCAGCGAATTAGACATTTATCTATCAAGTTTGAAAGATGCCGAATTACGAAAAAAATTAGGAGAAAACGGCTATAAGCGTTGCAAGGAAATTTTTGATAAGAACAAAAATTTTCAGGGTTTACTCCCAATTTACAGAAATTAAATTTTCGTTTTTTCCCTAAACTTATAAAGTACTCTTCTGAAAATGTAAGGCAATAAACTTAATGTGATATACCTTTGATATTTTCTCCCAGTATATTCATTTATTATATTATTGAGCTCGATTTTCTTTTTGAAAAGAGAAAGACGCTTGTTATAACTTAAATTTGAATTACTCCAACTTCCTTCTGAGGCAATCCTATACGTTGCCATATTTTCCTTTAAATATCCTATTTTTCCCTTCTCTAATGCTAGAAACATTATAGGATAATCTCCTACAAAGGCATTTTTAAACCACTCTGGCATGTTGGAAACAACATCACTCCTCAGCATTGATGAAGCACTAACATAGGTATTACTCTCGTTTTCTAAAAAAGTAGCAGTACTTATAATTCCAGTTTTAGTAAGATTTACATTTCCATTAAAACGCCCTATTTCACCAGAATTAAGTAAAAAAGAAGCTGCGTGAAAAACAAACGATGTCTCAGGATTTTCTTTAAAAAAGTCTACTTGTCTTTGTAATTTTAAGGGATCAGTCCAGAAATCATCTCCTTCACAAATAGCAATATATTTACCACTTGTTTCGGTAAAGGTTTGTATATAGTTTCCCATCATTCCTAGATTGTCTTCACGACTAATATATTTTATCCAAGATGCATTTTTATGATTATTTAAAATTCGCCTAATTATAGCATCGGTTGTATCTGTTGATTTGTCATTGGTAATCACAAGTTCTACCTCAAAATCACACTGTTGCATCAATACTGAATTTATGGCTTCTTCAATGTATTTTTCATGATTGTAAGTAATCATAGCAACACTTACTGTAGGATGGCTCATCAATTTTAATTTTATTTTAAAAGATTAGGTATTATTGTTTCAGAGATTTTCGGTCTTTTATGAGGTCTACTATAAGACTTATGCCTTTTGTTTTAAAAAGGATATTTATCAATATATAAAATACAATTCCGCATAAAATTGGAATAAGTAATTGCAAATACATTGAAAAATTTTCTAAAACTGATAGCATATAGCTCATCAGAAGAAACGTTAATCCTGAAATAATAAAGACTGGTGTCATGTCTCTAAATTGCTGTAGCATCGTGTAATGTATCATCTTGCTGCTAAACATAGTATTTATGACTAATGCGAGGAATGACACTACAACCGTTGTCCAGACTATGGCAACAAGTCCAAACGGAAAAGCAATTACAACGCAGATAACTGTAAGAATTTTTTTTGCAATTTCTAATTTCAAATATAAGTCACTTCTTCCATATACTTTGAGAACATTGATATTAAAAGCATGTATTGGATAGAGCATACTTGCAAAGCAGATAATCTGAAAAAACATTACTGCTGGAAGCCACTGATCACCTAATACTAATAAAAATAGCGGTCTCCCAATTGCTGCTGCTCCCAACATTAAAGGCGCCGTTATAAAAAAAGTAAATTGAAGTAATTGTTTATATACAGCAGAAATCTTAACATTATCGTCTTGCAAGGTTGCTAGTAATGGATAAGATACTTTGTTTATAATACCAGTAATGGTACTTACAGGATATTCTGCCAATGTATTTGATCGATCGTAAAAACCAAGTGATTGTACTGAGAAAAATTTACCAATAACGATATTATAAATATTTTTAAATATCGTATCTAATAATCCTGACAGCATTAATTTGTATCCAAAATTAAAATGTAAATTCATTTTTTCTTTCGAAAACACTCTTGTTGGATGCCAGTCAGAAAAAATCCAAAGTAGAATAGAAAGCACTAGCTGAGTTGTCAGGTACATCATGACAATGCTCCACACTCCAAAACCTTGATAACCCAGTATAAGGCCGACAACCACGCCTAGTAGAGTCCCAGGTAAATTGAGCAGCATAATTTTTTTAAATTGCATATGGCGAGTTAGAATCGCTAACTGAACATTAGAAAACGCTGAGAATACAAAGCTTAAACAATAAACTCTAATTATAACTGTAAGAACCTGTTGATCGTAAAAATCGGCAATGAAGGGCGCAGTCAAAAAAAAGATGCAGTAAATAATGCAGCTTGCGATAATGTTAAGATAAAATACCGTGGAATAATCGGCATTAGTAGCATCTCGAACTCTAATAAGCGAGGCAGACATACCACTTTCTACCATTGAGATTCCAATTGCAATAAAAACTGCAATCATTCCTATAAGTCCAAACTCAGCTGGTCCTAATAATCTCGCTAACACTATTGTGGCGATAAATGATAATCCTTTTAATAAAAAAGTATCAATAAAAGTCCAAAGTAATCCCGAAAAAGTTTTTCTTTTTAATGACATTTATTGATCTTTAAAATGGACATATAACAAATCCCGCTGCAGAATAAGTAGTTTTTTTATTGAAGAATTACAATTCTTCAATTGATTCTTCTATTTTGTTAGTATACAACGTGAGTAGAGATATACAAATTGCAAAAAAATACATTCCTAATTGTCTTTGTATAACGTTCTCAACAACAAAAAATAGTAATAGTGCGATAATTATAGCTGTTTTATAAAAATTTCTGTAATGCTTTATAAGAGCGGCAACAAAAAATAAGATAAGTAGCAACACTCCTATTAGACCTTCGGCCATATATAATCCCAAAAATTGATTATGTGTATTATATTGTGCGGACTTAAAAAAATCTGCTCGATGTTTATTTTTCATTGTCTCATCATAACATTTTGCAAGTTCAGCATCAACAGCAGAAGCATTATTAAAACCGGTGATTTTATTGAAGCTAGGCGATTGTGTGATCATTGCTACACAATTCCAAATAATTACTCGCGGCTCGTGTTGCTGCACTTTTTCTAATGTTTGAGAAATGTTTTCTCCTACGAAAAATCTTTCTTTTAAATTTTTATTGAATGTTATACTACCCACTACAATGACGATTATACCCGAAGCGAATAGTAATTTTTTGCCTACTGAAACTTTAAAATAAAAGAGCAAGTATAAAACACCAATAAAAACTAAAGTACCTACCGATGCTCTGGCAGAAATTGTAGTGATAAACACTACTATAAATATAATATAAGTGATTAAATAATATTTGAAAGTTTGAAAATTCTTTAGTAAAACTAAGGCTGCAAGAACTCCGCATGTACAGAAGAATGCAAGATAAGGTCGCTCCATTCCCAGGAGATCATTTATTTGGCCACCTTCGTACAAATCCAAAGAATTATTGAGCAAATAGTGTTGAGCGAGATGAAACGAAGCCCAAAGAGCCGAAAATAATGAGGATATTACGACGGAAACAAGTACCACCGAAAAATTTCTAACTTTAGTAAATAATAAAGGAATGATAATCAGTAAAGGAAGTAGGCTAAACTTATTATCTGACAAATCGCCAATCAAAATTCCTTTTGCAAAGGAATAAATTACAAATACTACTAAAAATATAACGGGCGTAGCTAAGAAAAATCTAAAACTTGCGCTCTTGACTTCTCTGATTTTTATTAGAAAAAAAATAAAAAGTACTGCTAAACCAATATTAGGAAGCTTGGTCGAAAATGGCAGCATTAAAATTAATATTCCAATTAACACATCATATAAGGGAATAGAAATAGCCCTTCTTTTGATAAAATCTAGCATAAATAATTGTCGTTTATAAACTAATTAATTTGAGGCTGGTCTAGTATAATACTTTTTTTTCGCTCATCGTAAACCTTAATTAAAATAACTACACACAACCAAAATCCATATTGTCTAAAGAAATCCATCTGCATCCAGTTCACACAAAGTCCTACGAACGAGACGAGTAATATCATTCCTAAAGTTTTCTGATCATTTTCGGCATTTCTCCACAAGAAAATGGATCTAGAAAAACAAAAGAATATGATTGCTAAAAATATTGCCACTCCTATTATCCCGGTTTCGGCAAGCAATCTTGTGTAAATATTATAGGATGTAGGAAAGGAAGTAATATTTTGGTTTTGATATACTGCTCGAAATTCGTAATTATTATGTGTAGCCCAAGGCGGATAATGGTAAATTTTATGATACGTCTCCTGACCAAACCCAACACCTATAATTGGATTTTCTTTAAAAACCTCAAGCGAAGCATACTGCATACCAAATCGTGATTGATTTGATATACTCTTGGTTAAATTTGCGCTAAAGTTTAAACTTTCTACCTTTTTGTCTACCGCTCGAACAATCTGATTCCCAAAAACTACAACGGTAAGAACAGAGATTACTGCCACAAACTGAAGTCCTACTAGCAATGTCTTCCTGTAAGATTTTATTGAGTATAATAGATAAATAAACATTCCTAGTTGCAAGGTGATATTAATGAGCGCTGTTCTTGATCCTGAGAAAAAGGTTAGAAACAATACCATGAGTATAGGAACAAAACGCCATTTGGATTTTTCAGTATAAATATAACTAAACATCCATCCTGAGACCGTAATTAAGTAATTTCCAAGAGAAGGAACTTCATAACCAATCGAAGATATTCTACCTCCACTTTCAAAATTAACATCCAGAAATGGGAAGTAATTGAAAAGTTGCATTATTGGCATTACCGCATAAACATTGAAAACAGAAATTAAAACTTCAAAAATTCCGTAGACAAAAGCGAAGACTAAATTATACAAAAACACCTTTCTAATTACTATTAAAAGTTCACGTGAAGTAAGATCTTTCAAACTATTCCAAAATAATATTACAAAGATAAAAGCCGCCAGAAGTAAGGAAATATACTGCCTTAAAAATCTGTAAACTCCTCCAGTTTGCTTATAATAACTTTCTACAACTACATTGCCATTTAAAATAGTTGTGACTACACACCAAACTAGAAATAATAATAATATCTGAAAAATCTTGTCCCTGTATGGGATAGCAATTTTTCCTTTGTACAAAGAATCAATGCAGAGCACAAGAAATCCTAATATGAAAAAATATGATCCTGACTCATTTGCATATTCACCTAAGGCGGGAATTCCATCAAAATCATTGAAAGGAAAAAAGAAAAATCCAATTAGAAAAAGTGAAAAGTATATTTTTTTTAAAGTAATCATATTATTCTGATAATATATTTCTCACTACAATTTAGTAATGCAGTTTTGAAGTGAGCTAATCCAAGGATTTATAGATATACCAAAGTTTTCAGCAATTTTATCTTTGCAAAGAACACTGTATTTAGGTCTTGTAGCTAAAGTAACAAATTGTGTAGAATCCGTTTCCAATAACTCAATTTGAGTTTTACTCAAGTTAAAAATAGCTTTCGCAAAATCATACCAACTAGCTTGACCTTCATTACTAAAATGATAAATACCGTATTCAGGTGTGTTTTTACTAGAAAAAATGATCATCTGTAACAATACATCTGCGAGATCGTTTGCCGCTGTTGGAGTTCCAAATTGATCATTCACTACAGAAATTGATGTCCTTTCTGAGGCCAATTTTAGCATTGTTTTCATAAAGTTATTGCCGTAAATGGAGTACAACCATGATGTACGAACAATAAAATATTTTTCCATTATCGAAGCAATTTCTCTCTCGCCATCTAATTTTGATTGTCCATATACGTTGATGGGCGCGGGAGTATCCAGCTCGGTGTAAGGACTACTTTTAAGTCCGTCAAATACAAAATCGGTAGAAATATGAATTAACTGACACTCATACATTTTACAAACAACCGCTAGATTTCTAGCTCCACTTACATTTACTAATGTGGCTTGCTTTATCTCTATCTCGGCTTTGTCAACTGCTGTATAAGCTGCAGTATTAATACAAAAATTAGGTTGAATAGTATTAAATACGGAATTTAAAACTTCTGCATTTGTAATGTCTAGATCTTTAGATTTAAAAAAATGAAAAACAAATTCAGGATATTGTTTTGCAAGGTCCTGCAATGACAATCCTAATTGTCCAGAAGCTCCAGTTACCAGAATTACCATATCTTTTTTGAGTTTTGCAAACTTGGTAAATAAGTATCTTTTTCTGAAATAAGTAAATCATCTTTAGATAGTTGCCAATCAATCTTCAAAGTAGGATCGTTGTAAATAATTCCACCTTCCGATTCTTTATTATAAAAATTATCACACTTATAATGAAAAGTAGCTGTTTCGCTTAGCACTAGAAAACCATGAGCAAATCCGCGCGGAATAAAAAATTGTTTTTTATTGATGTCAGAAAGAATGACCGAAACTGTATGTCCGTAAGTCTCTGAGTTGGGTCTAATATCTACTGCCACATCTAGCACTTCGCCCGATAAAACACTTACCAACTTAGCTTGCGAATGCTCTGCTGTTTGATAGTGCAATCCTCTTAAAACGCCTCGAGTTGAAAATGAACAATTGTCCTGAACAAAATGTACATTACTGCCTATTCCTGCTTGAAAGGTTCTCTCATTGAAGCTTTCCATAAAGTAGCCGCGTTCATCATATATCACGGTTGGTTCAACTACATAACAACCATCAAGTTTTGTGGATATGAATTTCATTTGTTTTATTCTATACTACTTTATAAATAAGTTCTCTAAGTATCGATTGTTGCACTAAAGTGACATTTTCACGTAGCCAACTATTCATTAATTCTAAATCCTAAATCGTTTTCTTAATGCATCTAATTACAATTCTAAGCTTCTACGCTTTTGTATAGTAACATTAAAGATTACTACTGCAATTTATGCTTTTGCTTCTCTCTAGAATAGAATTTTCTAAATTGAATTACAAACGCAAACAGTAAAATAAGAAATATCGGAACAATGATTACCAGCAGATCATTGATTTTGTTCTTCAACTTAATATTTGTCATTACCGAACTTTCTTTAACAACTTTATCAAACATCATGAGATCTACCTTATTCTCTAATTGAAGTCTCAAAAAGTTATTTTTTGAATAAATGAGCTCGGGCAATTGCAGACTTTGATTGTAATAACTAAAATTACTAGCTGTTCGATTTGCAGTTAAATTTTGTGCGGCGGCATTTAAAATATCATTAATTTGATTTATACTGACTTCGTTTGCAGCCATCTTAACTTTCAATTCACTTATATATTCAGCTTGCATTTTTTTATAAAACTCACTATTGTTCAAATAATTTAGCAATTCCTGTATAAGTTTGTCTCCAATTTTTCCTCTTGTTACAAATTCTATTTTATGAAATTTATAGTTTCTTGCTGTAGGAGCATCTTCAATAACCTTACTCACATTGGCGCCATCAGCTAATAACTCAAAAGTTTTATAATTAACATCATCAGTCTTTACGAATTTATAAATATCCACAATTGCTTTAATGTCAATTCTCAAGAGCTGATCAGAAGTTGTAAAACCGGCCGATTTTAAAAATATCGTATCCCTGTTTGCAATTTTAGACTGTAGTAAATCAATTTTATCATATAGATATTCTACACTTCCAAAGTTTGGAGTAACAGTAATATTATGCTCGTATTTTTTATCTCCCGATTTCAAAAAGTACCCTAGTGCAACTCCAACTATTACTAGAATTACTATGATTATGATATTTCTAATCAAAAACTGAATACAATTATAAATAAATGACGAAATAGTTGAGAATAAATTTCGAATACTTCTCGAAATTATTGATAAGTCTATTTCATCTGATGAATTTTGAGCGTTTTGATTCATATTCTGTTATTATTATTAAAAATTTGTTCTAATATTTTAATTGTAATCAAGTACGTAGGCTTCACTCCCGTACTTCCCAATCCTCCCGAAGCCAATGTACTTCCTGTCTCCAAGGGATTGTCTGATGCATAATACGCATAACGCACCTTAACATCTGGATTAATACTTTTTCTAATTTTTGAAGCTGACTGAATTGCTTTTTGATAATGCGATCCTTCCATTTCTAGACCCACAACTCCCCAAGTAGATTTATGGAAAAAACTTAATAAATCTCTATTCTGAAGGGAAGTTCCCAAAACTGTAACCATCGCTCCTGCCGAAACCGGAATGCCATTCCCTTCAAACATTTCAGCTGTCAGTTCATTATCAAACGGATAATTATCTCCAGTTCCTTCGTTAATATGTGCTGACGGAATCATAATATCGCCTTTTCCACCTTCCAAAATTCCCGCTTTTCCCATAATCGAAACCGACGCTACATTCAGATGAATTTTTTCATCATCTTTTGCTTCCTGATATGGTTTCAACAACTCATCAATCGTTTCATAAGCCTGCTCTCCAAATGCATAATCCATCACCACCAAAACGGGCATCATATCTGGCTGGGAATTATTAGCGAAAGCTGACTTTGCCCAATCAATTTTGGATGTATCAAAAATTTGAACATCAATATTTGTCCCCGAAGTATCAGGTAAGAAAAGCATTCCCTGCTGTTTTGCGACAACTTCCACCTTGTTTCTTAATTCTGATGCGCCGCTCATACTAAGCTCTTCATAGATAAAGTAAGGATTGTTGTTCTTTGCTTTGGCCGGCAATACCTGAGAGGCAAAAACCGAATTCATTACAGAGTGCATATTCGCACTAATTATATGAATTGGTCTTTGCAATAAATCATATTCTTTAAGAACACGCTTGATGTTATTTGCCCAAATTTCCCCATGAATATGGTGACCTAAACGTTCACGCAAAACCGGGCTGAAAGTAATCGTGCGCTTATTATTTTCTAATGTTTCTTCAATGGCTAGTTTCCCTAACCAATAAATTACATGCAAAAATCTGTCAGGCGTTTCCGCGGTTGCAAAAGAAATATAGATATCCGAAATCTCTGCAAAAGTGCGACCCAAAATATTTGTAACGTGCGAAATGGATTTCTCCTTTTCCGTTTGTGTTAACTTTCTATTTAGCGAAACTGCGTATTCTAATTTCTGCCAATCGCGCGACAATTCACCGCTTTCGTCCAGAAGAACTTTGTTTTTTATTTTATGAGATTCTATAAAAATAAAAGTCAAATGCGTCAGAATATCATAAATATCAGATCTTCCACGCGTGATCTCAACATTCATCTGCTCTTGATCAATTCTATAGCAATTTCTACGACGCTTTGGCGGAATAATCGCTTTAAAATGAGATCTTGAATAGCCTTCATCCGAGGTCAGATTTATAAATCTACATTCTTCAATTCCTATTGGCAAACGTTCAATAACGTAAAGCAAGCCATTCAATTCTACTTTTTCGTCCGCAATTGTTCCGTATATTTCAGGTCTTAAAGCAAGCAAAGCTTCTCTTAATGTTTCCCCCGAAACACCCATTGGTTTATAAAAACCTCTGTTGAACAAATGTCGCATTGTGATGTACAATTTCTCAACAGCACTTGATGATTCTTGTGCTCGAGATCGTATAATATTTTTAACTTCTATCATAACTTTTTATTCCTAATTCTTGTACGCGCAAATTTAGCTTTTTAATTTTAGTTAATAGTATCCTATTTTTAAGCAGTTTCCTGCAAAATTTACAAGGATAATACGTAGCATTTTCAGCCGAAATTATAGCGTAAATTGCTGCAATTCATTTGCGATTTTTCGGTCATTGCTTAGTCGCGGAAGTTTATTCTGTCCTCCAAGTTTCCCAA
>CBDUDY010000047.1:0-13479 GCA_965366055.1 uncultured bacterium | reverse complement strand
ATCTCTAATGCCTATTTCCCCATTTTTCCCTACCTTTGCAGCCTTATTTACCTAGCAAATTATGAAAGAAAATAATGTACTTCCTTATATAAAAAATGTTCTTCAAAATATGCCAACCGACTGGCTAAATCTGACCACACATCGATTAGATATTTACGATGAAGAATTGGCAAAAACCGAATTTCTACAGAAGTTTGAGAGTCTTTTCGAATCAAATAATTCCGAAACTTCAGCATTAGCAGCACTTCCGACAGCGTACGACTATATCAGATTAGGGCATCCATTATCGTGTATTCTCGAATGGGGAATTGCCAAATTGCAGAAGCTAAATCCAGATAATATCATTATTTTCTCTTCGCAGACCACTCCTATTTTGGCGGTTTTAAGAACGAACTTATTAGAAAATAAAAATACTCAGATTCTTTATATTGATAAATTACCAGCTTTCTTTGATGCGGAAATTATCAAGAAAGTTTACGGTTTTAAATTTGATTTAAAGAAGATTGATAACCAACAAGATATTTCATCTTTTGATGGAAGCACTATTTTTATTCACCAAGATGAATCGGTTGGAAACTACGAATTGAATTCAAATATGGATTTCCTAGTAAGCATTTTGCCAAGCCTTGGAAGTATATTGGTAATCAACGGAGAGGAAAACCATAAATATATTTCAGATATTCAGCATTTTAGACGTCGTGAAACCATTGCAATGACGCCAGCCGACACATTGACTGCGCTTAAAATGCTAATTGACAATTCAACTTTGCCAACTCTAGAAAAAAATCCGGCAGAAGATAAAAAGACCGTTAAAGATTTACTGAATACCATTACTGGAACTACAAGCAAAGCATTAGTTGCATCAAGTGGACTTTCTATGCAATATGCGATTATGATGGGTGCTGTGCACGATGCAATCGAGAATCATCCTGGAAAAGCGATCAAATTTATTGTACCGCCCAACTGTTACGGCGGCACAAACGACCAAGCAAGACGAGTGGCAGATTGCCTTGAAAATGTTGAAGTAGTAGATTTACCAGTCGATGGCGACAACGAAATGGTTCGAAGTATCGACAGTATTTTGGAGAAAATTGCCCACGACGATGCGGTTCCATACATCATTGCCGAAATTCCGACCAATCCACGGGTCGAAGTTCCGAATCTTGAAGATTTGAAAGCGGTATTGAGCAAAAAACGCAAAACTGCCAATGGCGAAGATGCAATTGATTCTATATTTATCTTGGATCAAACGTTTTGTCCAAACGTTCATTTTCTGGGCGAAGGCGAAATTCTTTCTACCGTTCGAGCTATTTCGTATGCCAGCGGATCGAAGTTTCCAAGCGGCGGAAAATGTACTGCAGGCTACGTTGTAGGAAATGCAGAAACCAATGATTTGATGGACAAAATCGAGCTTCATCTGAATCTTTGCGACAACGAGGCTACCAATCTTCAATATGCGATTTTGGCTAAGCAATTGCCCTCGATGAATCAGCGTATCAAAGATGCTTACAAGAATACCCGCGATTTTGTGAATTTTATTCATGAAGTATTGCCGGCTGCCAAAATTAATTTTGTATCTGACGAACTTGCCAATCACGATTTTACACCTTCGGTTTTCTCCTTAGATCTTCCTACCAAAGGAAATACACCAGAAGAAAAGGAAGCGCATAAACGCGAATTGAATTTAAAACTGATCAACTTGATGATTACCGAAATTCCTAATGAAAGCAAATTTTGCGTTAGTTACGGTCAATTAAAAGGTTGTTACTGGACGATTCCAGCAACTTCTACTCAAGGTACTACTAAGGAAGGCGACAAAGATTATATTGTTAGAGCTTCCCTTTCGCCAGACTTGGATTTAGAATTACACAAAAAAGTTTTTTTAGATTTTGTAAAGAGTATGTAAATATTAAGATTTAAATATAAAGCGAGATCACAGTTTTTTGAAAGGAAAATTGTGGTCTCTTTTTTATTTCAAGACTATTTTTTTGGGCGCAACCTTCGCCAGAACGAGTTTTCTAAAACTGAAATTCTCGTAAGGCGAAGGTCGGGCTGTCCATTATATCTTTGCTGCCAGGAATTTTGGTTTTCAAATTAGGATTTATTGTTTGGCAGCAAAGGATGCCATTGCCATCCCTTGCGCTACTTAGGTTTTATTTCGAATAAATTTTAATTTGTTGAATTATAAAAATTACATTTATCTAATAATATATATATTTTAATAAAAGCCATTTTTCAAACTAGAGATTTAAAGTAGTATAAATAAATTTATAAATTAGAACTCTTGAAAATCCTCACCTTCAACTGCAGGCGCCTAAACCATAACAAGCAAAGCATTCTAGAGCTAATAGAGTCTTTTGAGGCAGATATAATTTTCTTGACCGAAACTAGTATCGAACTTCCACTAAACGATTCTTACAATTCAATTTCTAACGAATCTCTTCCAAAATTTTTCGATGAATAAATTACAAAGCCGGCGAAAATAGAAGCATGATTTGGACAATATATCCTGTTTTAGAAATTCATAAAACCTACGATCGCTTTCCAAGTATTTGTTCAGAAATTCAAACTGAATTCGGAATTCTGAATGTTTACTGCACGATCATCGGTGTTTTCGGCCGTGCTGCAAATATATGGATTGCTACCAGGAACAAAATATTTTAACACTGAAAATGTATTAATAATTTTCGGAGTAAAATACACCTTTGATAATGCTCAACAGAAGATGGAAATTCAGCAGAAAATCCTTTTCAAACTAATCAACAAGAAGAAATGTTTAGATGATCTGTTTTACTAACTTCATCTATTTTACAATTTGTGCGTTAATGTAAATTGTAGCGCTTTAATTGTAGTATATGATAACCCAAAAAATGATTATAAAATGAAAAAAATATTTTTACTGATACTGTTCACATTTGGTGCTCTACTTTCGTGCACTCAAAAAGAAACTTTGAATGAGGAAAATATTCCCTCTCGGGAGCAGACATTTGATGAGAAGATGGCTGAGTTTCGAAAGCTAGCAAAAGATGATATTGAGAATGACGATGTAAAACATCTAAGTTTTGGTTTACCACTGCCTCCAAAAACTGAATTTGAAGCCAAGCAATTTAAAGAAATCGATAGTATCCGAAAGTCATATGGAATTAGGATTAAAAATATGGGCTGCACGGTTTCTGATGAGAGTACCGCACTTGCAAATGAGTATCATAAAATTACTGAAGTTTATCTTGACAAACGCAATGAAGAAGGTTGGGAAGAAAAAATGAAATCTAGAATTGAAAATATTAGGGCAATTAAAGAGTAATAGAAAAATTTTCAGTAGGTTTAAAAAAAATAATTTTTTGAAAATGAGTATAAATATTTTTGTTGAATTTCATCTAAAATTAGCACAATTTCTCTAGCCTTGATAGAAATAGAACTAAGACCACAAAACTGGAGAACCACATCTTTATCAAAATTTTAAAAAACAATTAGAGGATTGCCACTTCGGTTAAAAATCAGGTTCGCAGTGACGGTGTACTTCAGACTCGAGCAAAGCGAAAGGGCGAGGCGAAAAAGCTGCAAACAATTATGTCATAAAATTTTAAAATAAATAATAATCAAAAATCTTCAAAACTTTTTACCAATTTCGCACAACTCTAGAAAAATTAAGTTTAGAAAGTTATCGTTGTTAATTATGCTAATTGCCTTTAATCTTTGTAGTTCGCAAACTCTGGACAAAGATTTTATGTGGCTGGAAGATAATAATGATGGAATCAAGCAAATTACTATTTCTAAGAATGATACGGTAGGAATAGTGCAGCGTTTTAATAAACTAACACAACCCTACTATATTAAAAACTCCGAATTTAATGGCACAGGTGTAATTGCAGTTTGGTATTTTCATTACGACTCAAACAATCAAATTGATAAAACAGTTTTCGCACATTCAAATAGTGGATTTGAGAAACATTTATACAGAAGAAACGACACTACTGTGGATGTTTTTAGTTACTATAGCAAGGAGGAGCAAGACTGGGATAAGAAAATTAGAAAAAAAAGTAATTCTGACGCCACTGTGGGAGAAGAGGATTCAGAATATTTTAAACAGACGCGAATGATAACAGACACGACTGAACTATTAAAAGCTAAAGGCTACCGAGAATTGATAGGTCGTAAAAAATATCTGAGTGAAAGCATACTTCTAAACAGCAAACAGCAAGAAATTAGCCATAAGACATTTACTCACAAAGGTAAAGTAGCTCGCGAATCCACCACACTTTATTTTAAGAATAAAACTCAAACCACCTTTTCTGACAAATCATTTGGAATTAAAGACCGTACTACAAAAGTGTATGATGATGCGGGAAAAATCCTTTCGGAAACCGGAAATTTCCACATTGTCATTTATAGGTATAATGGCAAGACTTTAATTGAAAAAATAGAATATGACGATGGAGATCCTAGGATAAAAGTCACTTATTTTTATAATAAAGGTTTGCTAGTTGAAGAAATTTATGAAGATCAAAAAAGTGGAAGAAAATGGCCAAAGAAATATGAATATAATGAGAGAGGGAAAATTATTTCAAAAATTATAATTGAAAATGATGCTGAGGTAATTTATAAATATGAGTATATCTATTGGTAGAAATTAGCTGTTAAAGTTTTAATAGTAGAAATTATATTCGCTTCCATAATGTAGAAGATTCAAATCTTGTTCTTCTATCGTTATTTAAAGAATTGAAAACGGTTTCAAAAAATTTGTAATTATATTCCATTTCAATTGGTTTTTATAACATTGAAGACCATCTATTGCAATTTAAATAATACAGTCGAAAGTTTTTATAAGCTCTATTAACGCTTTGACTCGATGCTTCTAATATGTACCTTTAAAGTTGTTATAATATTTTTAATTATGTGTAGCTATATAAAAAAATGTCCAGGAATCAGTTTGTGAACCCATTTCTCATAAAACTCACCTCAAATTAGCACAAGTCCCCTAACCCTAATGGAAACGGCATCCTTTCCTGCCATTTTTTTTGGGCCGGAAAGATATAGTAGTCAGCAGACCCGAGTCCCAAAGGAGCGAACTGGCTAAGCAAAATAGCTGCAAAAAAAACACAAAATCTCAATTAAAACCGAACTCCTTCCCTACTTATATTTTCGACTGATACGTGTAAAGTTCGAAATATCTGCCTTCTTTTAAAATCAATTCGTCGTGTGTACCGCGCTCGACAATATTTCCCGCTTCAATAACCAAAATCTGATCAGCTTTTCGAATCGTGCTCAAACGGTGTGCAATGACAATTGTGGTTCTGTCTTTGACCAATTCATTTAAACTTTTTTGAATAAGCGCTTCACTTTCAGTATCTAAACTTGAAGTGGCCTCGTCCAAAATAATTATTTTTGGATTGGCAAGAATCGCACGCGCAATCGCCAATCGCTGACGTTGTCCGCCAGAAAGCTTCACGCCTCGCTCGCCAATTAAGGTTTCGAGACCATCATCAAAACGATCTGTAAACTCATTTACATAAGCCGCTTTTACAGCATTCTGAAGTTCATCTTCGGTAGCATTAGGACGCGGAAACATAATATTCTCGCGGATGGTTCCTTCAAATAAAAACTCATCCTGCAAAACAACTCCCAAATATTGACGGTAACTACTCAATTTAACTTTCGATAAATCTTGATTATCAATGGTCACTGTTCCTGAAATTGGTGTTAAAAATGTCGCTGATAGTCCCGCAATTGTCGACTTTCCAGAACCAGAACTTCCTACAAGTGCGGTGACCGAACCCGCAGGGGCTTTAAAATTAATATTATTTAAGACATCTTTTCCTTCTTCATAAGCAAACGAAACATTGCTAAATTCAATATCACCTTTAATAGTATTAAGCTGAATATCTCTGTCTTTATCATCCTCTTCTGCAGTCATATTCATCAACTCCTCGGTTCTATCAAGACCAGCAAGAGCTTCTGTTAGCTGACTTCCTATATCACTCATTTGCACAATTGGTGCAATCATAAAACCAAGAATCAGTGTGAAAAACAAGAAATCTCCCGTGGTCATGTCGCCAATCATCATATAATAACCACCCATTCCCATAATACCTGTTGTGGCAACACCAATCAAAAATGTAGACGAGCTCGTCATCAAAGCTGTAGCGGTCAAACTCTTTTTGACGTTTTGATACAATTTGTCCACGCCTTGTTCAAATACGATATTTTCTTGTTGTTCGGCATTAAATGCTTTAATAACACGGACTCCCGCAAGAGTTTCGGTTAATCTCCCTGTTACTTCAGCGTTTATTTTTCCACGAGCTCTAAAGATTGGACGAATAAATTTGAAAGCTTTTAAAGCAATAAGTCCAAAAATTGAAAGTGGTACAAATACAAAAAGCGTCATCCAAGCATTCAATTTAATTAATATTATTAAAGAAACGATTGCCGTAAATGAACCTCCAACTAACTGTACCAATCCAGTACCAATCAGATTTCGCACGCCCTCAACATCATTCATAATTCTTGAAACCAAGACACCAGATTTAGTGTTATCAAAGAAACTAATTGGCAATGAGAGGACTTTTTTCTGCACTTGCGATCGCAGTTCACTAATTAAAAATTGCGACTGCACACTCAGAACTTTCGTTAACAAATAGGAAGTTATCGCCTGCATAGTAATGGCTGCGATCACGATTGCGATCAATTGATACAGTAGCGGGAAATCCTTGTTTGGCACAACTTGATCTAACAAAACTTTACTTTGCCACGGTAAAACTAATCCTGATGCACTTCGAATTATAATTAATATTAAACCTACAAATACTAAATTTCGACGCGGCCAGATAATGGTTTTGAAGGCCGTTTTCATCGTAACTTTTGGCTCTGTTTTGCTGGTGTTTTTTGTTTTTTCTTGTAAGTGTCGCATAATGGCAGGTGAAAAATATAAGTTGCAAAAATACTCATTAATGAAGGTAGACTCGCGTAATTTTTCAAATAAGATTTCCTTTGTTATGGATGATGCAGATAATTTGGGCGCAAACCTTTGCTAGTCCGATCCTGCTAGCATTAAGATTATCTTGTAGATTGACACTTTGATTTTCTATAACTGTGCTACTTTAAGTTTTTTTACTTAAAACAAAAAGAAGCTTCAGCTCTTTAGGATAGTATAATTTAGATAAATAATAAGTTGCTGAAAACTATTAATTTAATCAGAATCGATTTTAAATTCTTAACAAACATATCTAAATATTACACATCAGATTATCAACTCTTGATTCATACTTCATTTTCCGTATGTTTACCAGCAACAAAAATTAAATCTAAAATGAAAAATTTCTTCCTGATTTTATTACTTCTACCTTTAAAGTTCATTGCTCAAGAACTACCAAATTCGGAAAAATTCTGGAAACAGCTGGAGGCTCATTGTGGCAAATCTTATGAAGGGACAATTACAGCGGGCGCCGTTGAGGGTGACGGTTTTACGGGCAAGAAATTAGTGATGCACGTTCGTTCATGTGAGAAAAATGATATAAGAATTCCGTTTTTTGTCGGAGAAGACAGATCACGAACATGGGTTTTAAAAAAGAATTCCAGTAAAATTTTAAGTCTAAAGCATGATCATAGAAACCCAGATGGAACGGAAGAAAAACTAACTCAATACGGTGGAATTAGTTCGAATGTGGGAATGGAAAACCTTCAAATGTTTCCGGCAGATGCTCACACTACAAAAATATTACCAGCAGCGGCAAGCAATATTTGGTGGTTTACAATCGACGAAACTAGCTTTACTTATAATCTTCGCCGCATTGGAAGTGACCGAGTTTTTACGGTGCTTTTCGATTTGACAAAAACGGTCGAAACTCCTGCGGCTCCCTGGGGAATAAAGGAATAATTGTTTTGGATTAATGGAAAATTGACTTTAAAATTTATCTTACTAATTCTTTATAAAAATCGAAATCATGAAAACTCATGAGATAATTCTGGCAAAGAGTTTAATAGTAGCATTTTTACTTTAGCTGCAGCTACTTCCCGATGGAGCCTTAATAACTATTTTGATTTTTTCGTAAGTATCCATGCATTATTTCTATTTTGAATTTGCACTTTTTGGCAGCATTCCAATATATGAATATTCAAAAAAACATTCTTATAAATCTATAAGTACCTTTAGAAATGTGGGAGCGATAGCTGCGGGAGTGCCTTTTTCAACTACAATTATTGAAATTTTATTTTCATTAAATGAGCTTGCTAGGCACTTATTTTATTTTATCAAGCCCATTTGCATCGTCGATTATAATAGCCACAATTTTCATTTATAAATATTCCCGAAACAAATATACTTCCTATTATCGATTTAAAAATGACTAAAAATTTTTGCTTTTAGAGGGTTTATATGTAGTACGTTATGTAGAACAATAATCCTAGATTGTAGATATCGAAATCATCCAAAAAGTTGCAAGTCTCCAAAAATCACATAGAAGATTCAAACAATAAATAACTAGCAGAAATTAAAGAAGTGGAATATATAAAGGCATTTGAAAGAAATTAATATAATATATATTTTTTTGGGCGCATACCTTCGCAAGTATTCAACGAAGTATTTTGGTGCATTTCAATATTTTTCTTTGATTAATATTTCATTTGAGCTCGGTACTGGGCTGTCCTCTATATCTTTGCTGCTTCAACTAAATTGCTAAAGTTCATTTATATTTTGGCAGCAAAGGATGCCGTTCCCATCCCTTGCGCAACGATATATTTTCAAATCAGCTTTTAGCTAAAATATATTCTTCAAAAAAATTTACGGATTAGTAACGACAATTTTTGAGATAACTTCCTTCTTTTCTAAAAGATAGAATGATTACCCCATATTGGAAACTAAGAAAGATAGTGCTCAAAAAAAGTTTGAAAATTAGATTTGCGCTTCTATCAAATTCTCACTAAACCTTAAACTGATAACTTTTAAAAGTTTGCAGTTTTAAATAAAAACATTATCTGCAACATCCAAAATTATTCAGTTGATGCCACTTTTTATGAAGGAAGTAAATCTATCTACGCAGCAAGTTTATAGTAATCTAAAGAAATACAGATGTTGAAATTCTTTTTACATTTTACAAATAATTATAAAGCCGAAATTAGCTGTCTTTGACGCTTGAAAACAAACACTTTAATTAAATGGAGATACGTTCTCAGATTTAAAAAAACATTTCCATAACAGCGAAATATCATTCATCTGCTGGAAAGATCCTTTCCTACTCTTTTGTAGGTTCGAACGATAAATAGGTCATTAGTAACATAGAAAATCGAACTGCCGAAGTTAACAGCTTCAAAAAAAAATGAAAAAAGGATGCACTTTCGTAAATCCCTCTTTCACATAATTATATTATATTTTTTTTATTACAAAACCTTCTTAGTAACTACTGCTCCATTTGCAAGAAGTACTTTAACGATTAATGTTTGAGAGCTCTGAATAACATTTATAGCATCTACTGTATTGCTATCGCAGTTTTTTCGTTGAAAAATTAAACGTCCTGCAATATCAAATACTGAAACAGTATCGATTGTATCATAGGGAGAAGTTATAAAAATATCTGCCATGTTTTTACGAATAAACACTCCATTTACCTGATCGTTGTAACTTGGATTATCAAGATCATTCATCGGGGTGTAGCGCAAGACGAAACGATCATTGAAAGTTCCTTTCAAGCTGGAAAACTCATATTCGGAATGATTTAAATGATGAACTAAGTTGAGTTGATTGTCTTGCAAATAAATATTTTGAGATGCCAACAGTCCGTCTGCATGATCGATATTGATGATGAAAGTTCCAGGAGCAGTTACTTTGTAACCCAAAGGAAAGTGATCGTTACTATTAAAGGGAAGTGCGCGACCTTGGATCACCAGATTTTTGTCTTGTAACACCGAATAGAATGTTACTAGATTTCCACCAAAATTATCACCATCATAACGGATGTCAAATTCGTTGGTTGCATCGGTAATATATCCCACAAGAAGCTGGTTAAAACCATTTTGTGATCCCCGCATATTAAGCCACACTCGATGTCTATCAATAGAGTCGGTATGAGAGTAACTATCGTTAGAAGCATATTTAAAAAACTGACTATTATTTGCCAATACTCTCATCTTATTAGTAAATATAACCTCTCCACTCGCTACACCTCTCGCGAAGAAAGACTGTCCTGCTGCAATATAGCCACTTGGTGTGGAATTGTTTGGAACATTGTTTACTGCAGGAGCAGTTGCTGTACCGCCTAAGAGATTCCAAGAAGCGTAATCGCCCGCATCATATTGAAAACTGCTATTTAGTGCCGAATTGTGCGTCCAGAAATAAATTGTACCTCCCAATTGCGTTTGATTTGTTTGCAAAAACTTAGTCGCATCGACCGCAGAAGGATAAGGATTACCGAGTAAATTCCATTTCTCTACTGTCGAATCTCCTACCACAGCAATTTTTACATCTCCGTTATTGGGTTTGCCTATAAAATTTGCGGTAAAAACTTCCGGTGGCCCACCTTGCCCTTGAATTTGGTAAGTTTGGGGTGCTCGGATAATGTATCCTCGTGCGGGAATCATAGCTTCGGCACCATTTAAAATTAACTCCCAATTTTGAGGATTTAGATTTTCACCCCACTTCCAATATTTATCGTATAATGTGAGATTTGATAGAGTGAACAAAGAGAATTCACCCGCGTCAACAGAAGGAGTACTGTTCCCAAAAATTGGAGAACTCCAGTAAGTGTAGCTATAGCGGTACATTGGTTTGGTATCTCGAATCATTTTTATGCTTCCGCCATTATTATTTTGCGTTGCATTATCTATTGCAGCATACTGAACTAAACTTCCACCATCGTTGATTATTAAACCATTTGCACCAAGAATCGAAATCTGATTTTGAACAGCTAAAGTTGAGCCCTTTGTAACAGTTACTGTCGCTCCAGAATTTATGGTACATTCACACGCATTTACAACAGTATTCTCAGGAAATGAATAACTTGCAGCAAAAACAAGTTTGTCTTTTGCATTAGATGTTGGAGTTCCAGAAGTAAAAGTAACTACAGTTGAACTACATTTTTGTCCAATACCTAAATCCTTTAATACAGTCAATCCCGATCTTACAAGTGTAAAATCTGCCGCGGTTCCAGTTGGATCTTCTCTACTTCCTGATGCCAGCCACTCTGACCCATCGCGATTTAAAATTGTCTGATTACAAATTTCTATTGTTTCGGCGCTTTCTTTTCGCAATTTGGCCGTGTAAATACCTCCAGTTATGCTTGATGCTGTCAAATTATAATAGTATGAATCCGTTCCACTTGCGCTAAAAGCAAGGCAATTTGTTGAAGCATTAATCTCGAGTGGTATAGGTGACAAACCCACAACACCCATCTCTGCTAAATTTATTGTTGCAGTAATAGATCCTCCACTTGATGGAGCAGTTGTGTACTCTATATTCAGAAAACGATTCTTGTTTCCCACAGTTCCAAAAGGAAAAAGACTGCTACCATCTCCAGAATTTATTCCTGAAAACCACCTTTTCATTGGACCTTTAACATAACCTTCTGTGTAATTGAGATTTCCTTTCTGCGCTGTACTTTGGCCTAATTCTAATAATTTTGTAGTAGTTGAAACGATATTTCCATTCAACATTGATAAGTTATTTATAACACTAACACTTTGACTTAGAGTTAGATCAACTCCATTTGTTACGTTATTAACTAATAAGTTCGACACATTAGGTGGTAGTGCAGTACCTGTCACCTGCGCACCTTTTCCTATATAGTGATAATTTCCAAAAGGAGCAGTTAAAGCAAAATTCCGTGCGGTTGTTTGTACGTTGCCCGAACTACCTGATAAATTTATTCCATCTTTAGATGTAATTTTTAATGTTGAGCCAGGATTTGCAGTAAAGGCGGTACCAGATTGATTCGGTGAATTTGTAATACTATATGGAGTGCCTATATTTAGCCCAAAATCTAATGTAGCTCCATTCTCTACAATAATCCTTGAAGAATTTCCTAATCGAAAAAGATTGGCTAGTTGAACGTAAGAATTGTTTTTAATATTGAAATTGATCTTATTATTCTCATTTGGAGATGTTGCTAGAAAATTTACAAATTGTATGGTAGAAGGTAAAAGGGCAGATCCAATAAAATTAAAATTTGCATCCGCTAATATTGTTGATGAGATTGATGAAGTCGGATTTCCGTTTAGATTTCCTCTCAAATTTATCGTTCCTTTGCCTCCGTTTACGTAGTTAAGATCTATTGCCCCTCCTGTCATGGTGAGATTCCCATCTATATTTAATGTGCTGGTGGAAGAATTGTGATTTCCTACCCGCACAATACCTGCAGTTTGCAGATAATTCCCTCTTACGTTGATGATCCTGTTTTCTGGATTGTAATAGCCCACAGTTAATATTCCCCCACCACTAATTGTTAAATTATTAAAATTAAATTCCGACAATATATAGTCGCTTGCGGATGCGAGATTTACGGTACTTCCTGTAACGTCATTAGGATAAGTATTGGTTGCAATAAATGGTCCGCATACAGTTATTGTACCGGGCATAAGAACTCTAGGACCACCCATAATGTCAAGTGTCCCGTAGGTTATTGGCGGAACGTTCTGAGATAATGCACCTCTAAAATATACCTTACTAGCACAATGCAATGTTGTAGTCGCAGTGCTATTGTAGGTAACTGCGCCGTTAATTGTTAATATTTTTCCATAATTTAAAGCAAAACTGCCCGTTCCGATCAAGCTGAAACCGTTTATTGTTTGGTCTGCGTCAATTGTTAACTGATTTGGCGATGTTGTGCTAATAATTATGTTATCTGTAGGACTGGGAATTCCATTCGGCATCCAATTGCATTTGGAATTCCAATTATCACTCACCGCACCTGTCCAAGTATAGTTTTGTGCTGCAGGACCATTTAATATAAGTACTGCTGTATTTGAAGTGGTAGATCCGCATGCATTTATTGCTATCACTCTATATTGATAGCCATTCATTATTGCTGTTGTAGTTCCTGTACCATAGTAACTAGTAGTTGCTCCATTACCCACCGTAACATCTTCCCAATCTACTCCGCAATTTGTAGAAACTTGCCATTGATAAGAAGTAGCTGTAGTACTGGTGTCGACGTTAAAAAATCCCTCGTTAGGAACTGTAGCGAAGGCATTAGCAGGTTGATATGCAATATATGGTACTGCGGTACTCACATTTACGAATCTACTTACATTAGTGGCTGACCAGCAATTAGCAAGTACGGTTCGTACATAAATCATAGAAGAAGTTGAAATAACTATAGTGGACGAAACTGGAAAAGATGTATCAACACCGGTTGGGGAAGTTTGCCAATATCCACCAGAAACATTAGTACCCGAATAGGCTACGGTTGTTGTACCACATGTTGTTGCAACTATATTTATAGAGCCAACTGGATTTTCAGGTTGAACACATGGTGCGGTTATGGTGACAGTATA
>CBDUDY010000046.1:0-13716 GCA_965366055.1 uncultured bacterium | reverse complement strand
GGGCCAATGTGTCTTAAAGCAAAAGCATCTGTTTTCATATTATCAAGCGTGTTGTTTTTAAGCATGCAAAAATACTTATTTTAAATCAAAAGCTATTTGCTTTTTAACAATGATTTTCGGGATTTTATAAACTAATTCACTTCGCGTAAGCTGATTGCTTATTTTTACGGCATGAGAATACTACAAAGCCTTTTCAATTTCTATCTGCAAAGTAGCTTGCATGTTGCCTTTGCGGTTTATGCATTGCTGCAAATGACACAGCATATGTTTGATATACAAAACGATAGCGCTAGTGGGTATTTTGCTTTCTTCGGAACTATTGTAGGATATAACTTCGTAAAATACGATGCGCTTGCGCGAAAGAAAGGGCTGAAATTTACTTTTAAGATTAAAGCAATTATCGCTTTGAGCATTATATCTTTTGCGGCAGCGATTTTCTTCTTTTTTAAACTTCAGTTAAAGACGCAGCTAATCTCATTTCTAATTTTGCTATTAACTATGCTTTACACGCTGCCATTTTTTCCAAATAGAAGAAATGCGCGCAATTGGGCTGGAGTGAAAATATATATCGTGGCTTTATGTTGGGTAGGAGTAACGTTGTTGTTGCCCTTGCTCAACGCTGAGGTCCATTTTGGAATGGATGTGCTTTGGAAATCAATACAGCGATTCATCTTGGTCTTTGTCTTAATTCTGGTTTTTGAAATTATCGATTTGGCAAATGATGATCCACATCTTCAAACGGTTCCGCAGCAGATTGGAGTCAAACACACAAAGTTGCTAGGAACAGTTTTATTGATTCCGTTTTATTTTTTAGAATTTTTAAAGACAAATGTAGATTTTGAACAACTTATCATCAACATGGTGCTGGTTGTCATTTTGTGGCTATTACTACTAAATGCTTCGGAAAAGAAATCGCGTTATTATACTTCTTTTTGGGTAGAAAGTGTTCCGATACTTTGGTGGATAATGGTTCTAGGAGCCCACTATTTTGTTAATTGAAATTCTACTTTTAGCGAAAGCGAAATTTTAAAAATACCGCATAAAAAAGAGGAGCTCGATGTTTCGAAACTCCTCAATTTTGATAAATAACTTTTTATTTTATTCTAATAAACCAGCTCTTTTAAGCAACGCATCCGGTTTAGGCTCTTGACCTCTAAAGTTTTTGTACAAAGTCATCGGATGGTCTGTCCCTCCTTGCGAAAGTATCGTATCCTTGAATTTGGTTGCAATTTCCTTATTGAAAATTCCGTGGGTTTGAAAATATGCAAAAGCATCTGCATCTAAAACCTCTGCCCATTTATAACTGTAATATCCTGAAGAATATCCGCCTTGAAAAATGTGAGAAAAAGCAGTACTCATCGCATTTTCTGCAACATCAGGATATAGTTGCGTATTGGCAAATTGACTAGTTTCAAAAGCTTTTAAATCCTTAATTTCTGATGGATCAGATCCATGCCATCCCATATCCAAAAGTCCAAAACTAATCTGACGCATCGTTGCCATTCCCTCTTGAAAACTCGCACTTTCTTTGATTTTGGTAACATATTCAGAAGGAATAATTTCGCCCGTTTGATAATGTTTGGCAAATAGAGCAAGTGCTTCTGGCTCATAACACCAATTTTCGAAAATCTGACTTGGCAATTCGACAAAATCCCAGTAAACCGAAGTTCCTGATAAGTTTGGATAAACCGTGTCAGCGAGCATTCCGTGCAACGCGTGACCAAATTCATGAAACAAGGTCGTAACCTCGTTAAATGTCAATAAAGATGGCTTTGTCGCTGTAGGTTTTGTGAAATTGCAAACGATAGAAACGTGCGGTCTTTCATTTACTTCAGCAAGTACATATTGCGATTTATAAGATGTCATCCAAGCACCGTTGCGTTTTCCTTTTCTAGGAAAAAAATCGGTGTAGAAAATTGCAACAAGTTTTCCGGAAATATCCTTTACCTCAAATGTGCGAACATCTTCGTGGTATTTATCAATATCAAATTGCTCTACAAAAGTAAGTCCGAATAATTTTTCGGCGATTGTAAAAGCACCGTTTAAAACGTTTTTAAGTTTGAAGTATGGTTTTAATTTTTCGTCATCAAGCTGAAATAATTGTTGTTTTAGTTTCTCCGAATAATAAGCGCCATCCCACTTTTCTAATTGATCAATTCCGTCAAGGTCTTTGGCGAATTTTGTAAGTGTTTCAAATTCACGTTGAGCTGCAGGTTTTGCTTTTTCTAGAAGTTCTTCCAAGAAAGATTTTACCTTTTCGGGATTCTCAGCCATTCTTTCTTCTAACACAAAGTGAGCGTGAGAACTGTATCCTAGTAATTTTGCTCTTTCAAAACGTAATTTTACAATTTTGAGAACAATTTCTTGGTTGTCAAATTCATTTCCTTGAAAAGCTCTTCTTCCAGAAGCAATCGCCAATTCTTTGCGAAGTTCGCGATTGTCCGCATAAGTCATAAACGGAATATAGCTAGGATAATCTAAAGTGATAATCCAACCTTCTTTTCCTTCGATCTTTGCTAATTCTCGTGCCGCTTCAATTTCACCTTCTGGTAATCCAGATAAATCTTTTTCTTCGGTGATATGCATTTGGTATGCATTGGTTTCTTTGAGAACATTCTCGCCAAATTCTAAGCTTAATCCGGATAATTCCTTATCAATTTGACGAAGTTTTTCTTTGTCAGCGTCATTAAGATTCGCTCCATTTCTGGCAAATCCTTTGTAAGTTTTGTCAAGAAGTGTTTTTTGTTCTGTGGTAAGATCAAGTGTTTTTTTGGCGTCGTAGACTGCTTTTACACGTGCAAAAAGTTTTGCATTCAGCATAATATCATTGCTAAATTCTGATAGCAATGGCGAAACTTCTACAGCGATTGCTTGAATTTCATCATTTGTTTCTGCAGAATGAAGGTTGAAGAAAATGCTCGAAATTCTATCCAAAACACTTCCGCTGTAACTCATTGCTTCGATCGTATTTGCAAATGTAGGAGCGTCTTGACTATTGGCAATGACATCTATTTCTTTTGCAGCAATGCTAATACCTTCTTTAAATGAAGGTAAAAAGTCTTCGGTTTTTATTTGGGAAAACGGCGCAGTATTGTGCTTGGTTTTAAACCATTGAGTTAATACATTCATTTGCTATATTTTTTTTATTTGTGATTCTGTTTTACAGTTTCAGAAGCGTGGTGAACTGCATCAGCAAGATTTGCTTTAAAATCGATTATTCTCTTCTGAACTCCGGCGTCGTGAACACCGATAATTTGTGCTGCAAGAATTCCGGCATTTTTGGCTCCGTTAAGTGCTACTGTTGCTACGGGAACACCACTTGGCATTTGCAAGATTGATAATACGCTGTCCCAACCATCAATACTGTTGCTAGATTTTATTGGAACTCCAATTACAGGAAGTGGCGTGATTGAGGCAACCATTCCTGGCAAATGTGCAGCACCACCGGCTCCAGCAACAATTACGCTGATTCCTCTTGTATGTGCTTCGCGACTAAATGAGAATAATTTTTCTGGTGTTCTGTGCGCCGAAACGATATCAACTTCAATATCAATATGAAGTTCTTTTAATACATTAATCGCTTCTTGCATTACGGGCATATCTGAAATACTACCCATTATTACTGCTACTTTCATAATTTTTATTTTATCTTAGTGTGGAAATTTCGCGACTAACCATCTGTTATTGTGATGATAGTTTTGATGTATTTTGATTTCTTTCGTAAATTATTTTGGTAACCAAATCTCGAAAAGTTTCAATATTTTCTATAAAAATCTCATCTGTTGTAAAGTTTGCGAAATTAATTATGTCAAGAAATTTCCTCTTTTTTCTTATTGTGTGAAGATTTTTTAAAGGCTTTGTACCTGTTAATGTGATTTCTTCTAATACTGGAGAAAAATATTTATTAATGTAGAATGCCAAATTCGAAGATGGACTTAATTCAGAAACATCAACTCCTTTATTTTTTAAATTTTTTTTAATCGTCAAGAAAATGCTCGCTTTAAGACATTCTTGTTCAAAGATGATTTTTGGTTGAAAGTATTCTATCGTAGCGTGTTTGGCAATCAGTTCACAAACTTCTATTAAAGTTCTTTTTTTGGCAGGTTCTAAAGTTTGTTGCCAAGTATTTTCATCTATTGTAAGTCTGAACTCTTTATTTAAAAACATAGAAAGCTCTTTCCAACCAAGTAAGTCGTTTGCCGAACGCCAATCGCGAATGGACATTTCACCCGTGATTTCGGCATTACGGTCAGCTTCAATATCAAGCGGACTGCAAAGTCTATGTTGTTCTTTGAAAATTTGGAGAACTTCTTCTGGAGAATATCTGTCAATTACTTTTGTCATAATTAAACTTCGTATGCCGATTATTTGCTAATCACTCGAATAGTTTTCTTAACATCTTCGGCAATCTTTCTGGCTTCGTTCATATCTTCGTGAACGATGGTAACGTGTCCCATTTTACGGAAAGGTCTTGTTTGTCTTTTTCCGTAGATGTGTGGCGTTACACCATCGATTGCTAGAATTTTTTCGATATTTTCATACACTACTTCGCCGGTAAAGCCTTCTTCGCCAACAAGATTTACCATAATTCCCGCAACTTTGCTTTTGGTGCTTCCTAAAGGTAAATCTAGAATTGCGCGCAAATGGTTTTCGAATTGTGAGCAGTAACTAGCTTCGATAGAATAATGACCGGAGTTGTGTGGGCGAGGAGCAACTTCATTAACGATGATTTCGTCGTCCTGAGTTTGAAACATTTCGACTGCCAAAAGGCCAACGTGATTAAAATGCGTTGAAACTTTCATTGCGATATCTAATGCTTTTTGCGCAACCTTTTCGTCAATTCGAGCGGGGCATAAAACATATTCTACTTGATTTGCTTCTGGATGAAATTCCATTTCTACAACTGGATAAGTTTCAATCTGTCCAGAAGGATTGCGAACAACGATAACCGCTAATTCATTTTTGAAATCGATCATTTCTTCGGCAATACAAGCGTCAGGTGAAAGGTTGTTTAGATCTTCGATTGTACGAACGACTTTAACGCCATTACCATCATAACCAAATTCGGCAGCTTTCCAGATGAAAGGAAGGGATTGCGAATTGTTGCTGATTGCTGCTTTTAGATCTTCGATAGTTTCAAATCTGCTATAAGCTGCGGTAGGAATATTATTTGTTGTATAGAAATCTTTTTGGATTCCTTTGTGCTGAATTTGCTCTAAAGTCGCTGGCGATGGATAAACCTTGATGCCTTCTTTTTCAAGTTGTTTTAAAGCTTCGATATTGACAAGTTCAATTTCGAAAGTTAGAACATCTACTTTTTTTCCGAAGTCGTAAACGGTTTGATAATCCATCAAATCTCCTTGAAAAAACTCATTACAGGCAAATTTTCCAGGAGCTTCATTGCTAGGATCGATCACGTAGGTTTGAATATCGAATTTGCGAGTCTCTGCTAGTAGCATTTTGCCTAACTGACCGCCACCAAGTATGCCTAATTTAAAATGAGAAGAAAAATAGTTCATAAAATGCAATTTGTACAAAGATACTTCTAATAGCTATAAAGGGAAAAGCTTATTGATTCAAATTCTAAATATTTTCTGATTCTGACATGTGTAGCCGATGTCTTTGAAATGTGTTACGCATAGTCAGGTGTCAACTTTTATATAAAACTTATCAGTTTGAAGATGAAGAAATGGTCTTTAAGTAATAGTAAAACTGAAATCCTATTTATGTCTTCCGCTTCTATTTTCTTCGGCATCCCAATCTTTTGTGCTGTCATTTTGATCGCGATTGTCAATTCTCTCTTCGTCTGTAGTGTCAAGCTCTTTTTCTCTAGCTTGCTGTAAAGCTGACTTTTTTTGCTTCTCTTGTTTCTTATTTATTTCCATGGTTAGATCGTTTTTAGGTTTACTACCAAAGATACGAATTATTTGAGAGAGGTGCTAAAGTCCTGAATGATGCCGCAGTTTAATAGCCGTGATAGTAGCGCAAATCCCGCAGGCAGCGAGGCTATTTTTTCTTGACATAATAGAGTGACCAAAGGAAACTCCTATTATGGCATTGGAAAAAAAGCCTTGCAACGAGGAATTGTAGAGAATAGCGCGAATAGCTTCAAAATAAAAAAGTCGGATCAACACTTGATGTGCTAATCCGACTTCTTAATAGTGGAGGAAATTTGCTGAAGAAAAGTCCTAGTTTTCGTTTTTATAAATAAAATTTTGGCTTGAAGGTTCAAAAGTTTTCCAGTTAATTCCAAGTGTATATTCTATTGATTTTTTTAAAGTTGCAAATGTTGTCGACTTCGTTACGTAGAAGCTAGCTCCCATACTCAAACTTTTGCTAACGCTTTGTTCGTCGCTAGAAGTAGAGAAAATTACAACAGGAATATCCTTTAGTTTTAGATTTTGCTTTAATTCTTGAAGCGCGTCAAATCCATTTTTCCCAGGCATATTTAGATCTAGAAAAATCACCTGTGGTATAGGTGGTGGAGAAACCAAAGCTCCTAATAAGCTATCAACGTTGTTATGGGTAAATAACTGCACGTTGCTGCTCGTTAGAGAGTCGGTAACATCTCTAAAGAAATCTAAATCATCTTTGTCGTCGTCAGCATAAAAAACGACGTAATCATTGTTAGTCATATAATAATCTTTTTCAAATTCAAAAGTAATACAATTTTGAATATATTTTTGAATTAGGCGTTTAATTGCCAATTTTTGTAAAAAGTTTAGTAGATTTTTTTAGAAACGTAAGAAAATTAATGAGAATAATTTTAATGTTGTAGGTATTTGCTGATTATTAATTATGCAGTAATGATGTGCAGTTTTAATAAAGTAGGTTTTATGAAGTTGCTTTTGGCAGTCCAAATAATTTTATTAAAGTCAATTATATGCTTTTTTCGTGCATCCTACTCAATACTAATTCAGTATATTTGCAAACTATTCAAATTAAATTTATAGTGATAAAGATTCACGATAAGGAGTTCGTTCCATTTATTTCCCGCAAAGAGCTTGATTTTGCTGTTGCATCTATGGCAAAACAGGTCGAAAATGATTTTGGCGATGAGGTCCCTTTATTTGTGGGAGTTCTGAATGGTGCTTTTATGGTTGTGTCAGATTTCATGAAGCATTACAGTCGTCCTTGCGAAGTCAGTTTTGTAAAGATGTCATCTTATGAAGGTACTAGTACCACAAATCAAGTTAAGGAACTGATTGGCTTAACCCAAGATCTTACTGGCCGCTCGGTTATTATTATTGAAGATATCGTAGATACGGGCAATACAGTTGCAGAGCTTAAAACGATTTTTAAATCGAAAGGTGTCAAATCATTTAAGATTGCTACGCTTTTTTTTAAGCCCGATGCTTATTTGCAAGATATAAAACTTGATTATGTAGGTATTCGTATTCCAAACAAATTTATCGTTGGCTATGGCTTAGATTATGACGGCTTGGGTAGAAATTTACCAGAAATATATCAATTAAAAGAGTAAAGGATTACCGTAAACAAAAGCAGTAATTTTATAATATAAAGAGCATTAACTATTTTAAATTAGCAATGATTAATATCGTTTTATTTGGCAAGCCTGGCGCCGGAAAAGGAACTCAGGCACAATTTCTAAAAGAGAAGTATAATTTAACGCACATCTCAACGGGCGATGTATTTCGCTATAACTTGACAAACAACACAGAATTGGGTCAGTTGGCAAGAACTTATATGGAAAGTGGTGAGCTTGTTCCAGATTCACTTACAATCAAGATGCTTGAAGATGAGGTTGACAATCATCCTAATACTTCAGGTTTTCTTTTTGATGGGTTTCCAAGAACTATTGCGCAAGCAGAAGCGCTGGATAAATTCTTAGTAAAAAAAGGATGGGAAGTTACAGCTACAATTGGACTCGAAGCGAACGATGATGTATTAGTACAGAGAATCTTAGAGAGAGGAAAGACTAGCGGAAGAGCGGACGATCAAGACGAAGCAAAAATAAGAACACGATATGCCGAATATAATCACAAAACGGCACCTTTAATCAGCTTTTATACTAACCAAAATAAATATTACCCGGTAGACGGGATTGGGTCGGTTGCATGTATTACTTCACGATTAAGTGAGGTGATAAACACGCTTTAACTCGGCTCGAATCAACCATGGAGATAGCATTAATACTTTTTCTTATAATCCTTAATGGAGTTTTTTCGATGTCCGAAATAGCACTTATTTCAGCTCGTAAAACCCGACTTGAATCTTCTGCCAAGAAGGGAAACCGAAGTGCGAAAATCGCTTTGGAATTGGCAAATTCGCCTAATAAATTTCTCTCAACAGTCCAAATAGGAATTACACTTATAGGTATTCTTACGGGACTTTTTTCTGGAGATAAAATTACAACCGATGTAAAAGATTTCTTTTCCAAATATGAATCAATTGCTTTTTACGCCGATAGTTTGGGCGTGGTAACTGTTGTTGTAATTTTGACATTTTTCTCTTTAGTTCTTGGCGAACTTGTTCCAAAACGTATTGGATTAAGTCACCCTGAAAAAATTGCAGTCGCAGTTGCCGTACCGATGAAGTTTGTATCGGTAATTACCGCGCCATTTATTTGGTTATTAACTGTGTCGACTGAATTTCTGTTGAAAATTATGATGATTCGACCAAATGCTGAAGGTAAAATTACCGAAGAGGAAATTAAGGCGATTATAAAAGAAGGAACAGAAGGTGGAGAAGTACAAGAAATTGAGCAAGATATTGTAGAGCGTGTTTTTCATATTGGAGACAGAAAAGTAAATTCTCTTATGACTCACCGAAAATATGTGGCATTTCTTCCAAAGGATGCAACGAAAGAACAAGTGAGAGAATTAATTGGTCGTGAACTTCATTCTGTTTATCCAGTTTACGGGGACGATTTTGATGATATTGTGGGAGTTGTTAGTTTGAAAAGTATCTTTAGTCATTATGATGATGAGAATTTTTCTATGAAAAATTTAATTAAGGAGGCTCCTTTTATTATGGAGCAAACTACCGCATATAAAGCACTTGAAAACTTTAAGAATAGTGGAGTTCATTACGCTTGCGTTAGCGATGAATACGGAGATTTTCAAGGGATGATTACACTAAATGATATTCTTGAGGCACTTGTGGGAGATGCGTCTGAATTTTATAAAGAAGATTTCAAACTCGTAGAACGTGAGGATGGAACTTGGCTAGTAGATGGTCACTATTCACTTCATGATTTCTTAACATACTTTGAATTGGATGATCTCATTAGTGAATATGACGTGACAACATTGAGCGGACTGATTATGACTGAACTGTCTTTTATTCCCAAAGAAGGTCAAAAGCTGCTCTGGAACGACTACGAATTAGAGGTAATAGATATGGATGGCGTCAAAATTGACAAAGTCCTTGTTCGGAATGTAAAAGAATCCGAAGAATAAATTTTAAATACATATTCGGCGTCTTTGAGATGTTGGATTAGAAAGATATGACAGAAGGAAATTTTGTAGATTACGTAAAAATATATGTCTCTTCAGGCAAGGGTGGAAAAGGTTCTACTCACTTACATCGTGAAAAATTTATCGAAAAAGGTGGTCCCGATGGTGGTGACGGAGGTCGTGGAGGCCACGTTTATCTGGTAGGGAACAAAAGCCTTTGGACATTATTTCACTTAAAATTCGCGAGACACGTAAAGGCCGGTCACGGTGGTGATGGTGGAGGTGACAGGAGTACCGGTGCTGATGGAGAGGACAAATACATTGATGTTCCTCTAGGAACGGTAGTACGTGACAAAGAAACCAACGAAATATTATTCGAAATAACCGAAGAAGGTGAGAAGCGAATTGTAGCAAAAGGTGGAAAAGGTGGTTTAGGAAACTGGCACTTTAGATCTTCTACAAATCAAACGCCAAGGTATGCTCAGCCAGGACTTCCTTCAGAAGAAATGGATATGATTCTTGAGCTTAAAGTTCTTGCAGACGTAGGTTTAGTAGGTTTTCCGAATGCTGGAAAATCGACTTTACTTTCTGTACTAACTTCGGCAAAACCCAAAATTGCAGATTATCCTTTTACAACTTTAAAACCCAATTTAGGAATTGTTGCTTATCGTGATTTCCAATCATTTGTAATCGCTGATATTCCCGGAATTATCGAAGGTGCAGCAGAAGGTAAAGGATTGGGACATTACTTCCTACGACATATCGAGCGCAACTCAACTTTATTATTTCTCGTTCCTGCAGATGCTGATGATATTCGCGAAGAGTACAATATTTTGATAAACGAACTGACAAAGTACAATCCAGAAATGCTCGACAAGGAGCGCATTGTAGTAATTTCTAAATGTGATATGCTTGATGACGAGCTTAGAGCTGAAATGAAAGTACAACTTGACAAAGACTTTGACGGTATTCCTTATATGTTTATATCATCCGTAGCGCAACAAGGGCTTACAGAATTGAAAGATAAATTATGGCAAATGCTTAATACAGAAGCTTAATATAGAAATTCGAAAATTCTTATAGTAAAGAAAAGCAGTTCAAAAATATTTGAACTGCTTTTTTTCGTTTTTGGTATTCCTAACACTTTGATTTTCTCAGGATATTATTTATCAAGTAGTATATTTTAGTTTAAAACATCTTTAGTATACTATTTTCTAATACTATGATTATAGAGGGTTGTAAAATCTATTTATCCAGGTGTAAAATTTTCCATCGGGAGATTACAGTCGTTGTTTTGTTCTTTTATATTGCGAGCAAAATCAGGTACTTATTTGATGATCTTGGGGTACTTGAGCTTCGCACAGATTAAAAAAAAACATAAAAAAAAGGGAGTTCAAACTAAATTGAGTTCCCTTTTTTTATGCTTATATATTTAATGTCGCAATTCGCTTGCAAACAATAAATTGGTAAATCTCACTTTGAAAATCTTAAATCATACTTGGTAAATTCTACTTCGTCATCGCCTTTACAGAAATTCTTCGATTCTGCGCTCTTCCTTCTTCGGTAGAATTATCTGCAATTGGATGATCAGATCCGTAGCCTTTGGCAATTATTCTATCTTTATCGACTCCCAAAGCTATAAGAGCAGCTTGACAAGATTCAGCTCTCTGAGCGGAAATCTTGCTATTGATTGCTTTGTCGCCAGTATTATCAGTATATCCTCCAAGTTTTAAAGAAATGTTTGGATACGATTTCATGATAGCAGCAATGTTTTCAAGTTGTTTTTCTGAATTTGCAGTAAGACTACTTTTTCCAGTTTCAAAATAGATACGGTCAAAAGTTATCCAATTACTTTCTGCATTTTTGGATTCATTTGCTTCAGCAAAATCAACGATTTTATTTTCAACCGAATTTTGTCCAACCACTAGACGTTCGCCGTCTTTAAGTTTTCTTGTTCCCTCAGGACCAATATCAATTATGTAGTTTCCTGAAGCATCGAGTGCTCCTGCAGTTGCTACAAATGCTTCTTTTAGTTTTTCACCAATAGTATCAAGATTCGATACTAAACTGTCTCCAGTAGTAGTTGGATCCATTTCCTTTCTTGCGCAGCCAGGTTTTCCTGCCAACCACCAAAATAAGATAACAATTATTGCAAGTGGAATAAACCATCTGAGAAATCCTCCGGTTTTTTGTTCAGGAGTACCGTAAATTGATTTTCTAGTTTCTATAACTGTACCATCTGTAAATGGAATCGTTTTGTCTGGCGCATGAATGTGATCTGCCTCGTGAGTTGCTCCTAGATTAAGTTTTGATTTTACATTTAGCGGTAACGCGGCATTAATGTCAGCTCTACTTTCGGCAATTGCATAGGTCAGATCTTGGACGTTCCACTTTTTGTCAAACATCATTTTACTAATGTAGCCTCCTATTACAGGAACTATCATTGCAAATAAACTGATGGCTTTTTCTTTGTCTATTCCAGTCGCTAAAGCTAATTCTCCGCAAAGAGCATCTTCTTCGCCCGAAAAGAAATTGGCAATCATTTGCTTACCGTCTTCGATTAGTGTTCTGTCATCTTGATCAAGGCGTTCATCTGCATTAAAGTTGTCGCCAGTATTTTGAGTTTGCAAGGTAATAAAGTGAGTTTCATCCCCTTTCTTAATTCCATTTTTGAGGATTCCCGCCAAAACTGCTGGGATTGCAAAATTAAAGGCGGTGCGAACTTCCTCGTCGCTTCCCCCAATTCTTTGGCTGATTCTTGCAACCGCTCGGCCGCTTACTTCGTTTCGTAGTGTGTCAATTAAATTCATAGCTTTTTCTTTTTTGGTTTCGAAATAATTTGATTTTTAAAAGATGATTCAAAATTTTCCCATTGTAAAAAATGTTCTGATTTTTTATAAATCTCTGTGGTGGTGAAGCACATATGTCTTTTAAACATCAAATTTTGATAGCTCATAAATTTAGGATTTTTATTCGAAAATGGTCAACAGTTGCTCATAATTTTAACACAAATTAATCCCGCAATCTCCGACTGAGCTAAGTTTTTAAAAGTGAATAATTTAGAAAGTTGCATAGTTAGATCAGTCTAAGAGATCCTGCAAACTTTGGAAAAGTACATATCGACTTCCAAGATTTCCAAAAAATAAGTTAAATCGTGGGTCAAATCTGGAGTTTTCGCCACCCTTTCATCGACAAATTAATAATAAGTTTTATATTCGCAGCGCTGAAAAAAAGGACTTGAACATCAGTTCAAAAAGTCCAGTACACTAAACTGTACTATAATAAGTATAATCAAATTCACCAAAAACATGAAAAAAATTGTTTTATTTCTTGCCATGTGCCTTATGGCATTTCCGGTAAAGGCAGATGAAGGTATGTGGTTCCTAATGTTTATTGATCGTTTAAATCAACGTGATATGGAAAAAATGGGTCTGCAACTTACAGCAGAGGAAATCTACAGCATCAACAACCACAGTTTAAAAGATGCAATCGTTCAATTCAACGGAGGTTGTACAGCTGAGATGGTTTCAAAAGATGGTCTTGTGCTTACAAACCACCACTGTGGATATGATGCAATAGCTGAGCTTTCTAGCGCAGAGCAAAATTACCTTAAAAATGGTTTTTGGGCAAAAGACAGAGCAGCAGAGATGAAACCTAAATCTCTTTATGTACGTTTCTTCGTGCGTATGGATGATGTTTCAAAAAGAATTCTTTCAAAAGTCAATGCAAATATGACTGAAGAAGAAAGAATGAAAGCAATTCAACAAGAAAGTGCTTTGATCGAAAAAGAAAATAGTGAAAACGGAAAATATACAGTTTCAGTTCGTCCTTTCTTTCAAGGGAATGAATATTATTTCTTCGTATACCAAGATTTCCAAGATGTACGTCTTGTAGGAACACCGCCAGAAAGTGTTGGTAAATTTGGAGGAGATACAGATAACTGGGAGTGGCCACGTCATACTGGAGATTTCTCAATGTTCCGTGTTTACACAGACAAAGATGGTAATCCTGCGGATTATTCAAAAGACAACGTTCCAATGAAACCTAAACACCACTTACCAGTAAGTTTGAAAGGTTTTGCAGAAAATGATTTCGCAATGATTCTTGGATACCCAGGTCGTACAAACCGTTGGATGCCAGCAGGTGGAATTGAGCAAAACGTAAAGTATGCTTATCCTGCTTGGGTTGAAGGTGCAAAAACTGGCATGGACCAGATGAAAAAATACATGACCAAAGATGAAACAGTAAACCTTCAGTATGCATCTAAATATGCATCTACTGCAAACTACTGGAAAAA
>CBDUDY010000045.1:0-13753 GCA_965366055.1 uncultured bacterium | reverse complement strand
CTTCGGAGGGGTGCCCGAAGGGCGGGGTGGATTTTGACCAAGCTGAAAAAGGCACCGAATCATCGACTCCTTACCGATTAACAATTTAGGAACCTTCTCTAAAAATAATCTTTCTTTAACAACCTAACAATCAAGTATTCCTTATATTTAATTATAAAAATTTTTGTAGACAATGCTAATCTTTCTAGAGTACGTTTTAATCTTCTTTGCTGTTTTACTCCTTCGCTATTTTGCGACCGCAGGAACTTTTTATGCGTATTATTATAGGTTGCAGAAAAGTTCATCCTCAGATCGGATAATGAGCAGAAGACCTGCAAAGCGAAAGCAAATTAAAAAGGAAATATTTTGGAGTATTATCTCATCTGTAATTTTTGCATTTGTCGGAGCGATCACTTATTTCTTATGGAATCATAATCTAACTGCTATTTATCTTAATCCAGCAGAGTATGGATTTTGGTACTTGCCATTGAGTCTCCTTATAATGATGCTCATACATGAAACTTACTATTATTGGCTTCATCGAGCGATGCATATTCCACAAATTTATAAGAGAGTTCACAAAGTACACCATCAAAGTCTCAGCCCAAGCCCGTGGACCGCATTTTCATTTCATCCGTGGGAAAGTATTCTAGAAGCCATAATTGTGCCTTTGATTCTTATATTTCTACCTGTAAATATCTATGTGCTGCTATTTTATCTACTATTTATGACTTTCAGTAGCGTAATCAATCATTTGGATATTGAGGTGTATTCTGATCCTTTTAGAAAAAGTTTTTTCGGAAAATTGTGGATTGACGCCACTCACCACCACTTTCATCATAAAGAATTCAAGACTAATTACGGTTTGTATTTTACTTTTTGGGATAAGTGGATGGGAACGGAAAGTTCGAAAATGTAGTGGGGAAAGTTATGTTATTTGATTTGTAACTATTTTATAAATTTTTTTTGGCTTTGGCAAGGTCTACTTCTGCTATTTAAAAGTAATCTATTACAATTTTCTTATCAAATGTTATTGCCGCTCTAAGCTCGCAAAGTCGAAACTTATTTATACATTTTTCCACACTTACTTTCACAAACGTCGTTGCAAAGTACGAAGCAATCACCTCTGAATAATCAAGGTAGACGTTATAGTAAGCGCGTTGTATTCCCTAGGGTTGATTTTTAAAAGCACGTATGAATTCGTTGCAAAAGAGCCGCACAAAGATCACGCACATTACACAAAAGATCTCATTATCAAATGTATTGCATTGGCTCTATGAAACAATATGCAGTCGATGCAAACGATCATAATAATACGCTTACATCTAGTTTCCTTTTCAGATATACTATTATTATTTATTTTTAAGATGTAAGTTTAAGATCTGATTTTAAGGTGTGTTTTTAAGTTGTGATTGCGGCGCTGCGCCCGCAAAGAAAGTTGCGACTTTCAATTTAATGATCCTTGAAATAATTGCATTGTAAAGGTTTTGTGAAAATCATGTAAGAAAATATTAACTCGTTCCAATCGAACAGCAGAACGAAAAGCACCAGAAAAATAGTTGCTTACTTACCAAGAATTTATTAGTTTTTTTTACTAGTAAATCCCTTCATAATCTGAATCTCCTTTACGAAAGAAGTGATTGGAATGGCTTCCACTTTATCTTCGATTAATAAAAAAACAACGTCTTTGGTTTTTCCAATCATAATTCCTTTTTTGATTTCGTTGTCTGAGAAACGGACTTCAATTGGGGACTGCTTTATAATTTGATGCTTCGAGACTTTTCCGTAGATCTTGGCGGAGATATAAACGTAGAAAATAATTAGAAAAATATAGGCGAATTTTAACAACTGTTGATACCAAATTTTTTTATCCCACCCCAAACTCATTTTTCCATATGCTTCAGCATGGTTTTTTTTATAGTATTTATCAAAAAAATAAAGCAAATATGGCACTACCATAGACAACGCAGCAAAAAGGATAATTTTATAATCTGAGAAGGGAGCAATCAAAAAGTCGAAAACATCCGCATATTCAAAAATATTTATTCCAAATTCGGCAAACTTTTTATAGTTGAAGAGCATTCCGATTCCAACAGTCAGAATATAGAAAATAGTGGTTATTGTCTGCAATTCCTTTATTAAAAGTTCATACGCATTTTTGATTATACCTTCTTTCATAAAATCGTTGCTTATCTAATTTTAAGATTTTTCTAATAGCTAATCTAATAAAATTTATTTCAAGAATTGAGAAATTAAGTAGCAGAATTTCTGTGGTGTAAATCGAAGATTTGTATTTTACTCTAACTCTCGCAACTTTAAGAAACGGCAAATCTAAATAATTTCAAATATCAGATTTTTAGTGGGTCTTGCGGCAGGGACAGAAGCGGCATCCTTTGCTGCTTACTCTAATTTATAAAATGACGAAAAGCACGAGATTTTTATTAATGCAAAATATTGGTAGCAGCAAAGATATAGTGGATGGCCCGGTTGTGGCTGTTATTGCGCTTCCTTATATATGAATAAAATTGCCGAAGTTTTCTCGCAATTACAGCCACAAGGCGCACAAAAAATTCTTATTTAAAATGTAATTGATAAAATAATTATTAAAAACTTAGAAACTTCAATTGTTGCTTTTTTTTTAGAAGTTGATCGAACGCCAATCGTCAAGTCAGCTAGAATGTATTTATAAATGCGAATAACACCTATGACTTAACACATTTTTAATCAAAAAAACGCTTTGATAATCTATCTAGCAACAATTTTTTAGCTATACTTGCAGATGTCATTTGTAAGAAACATTAAGGAAAAATTAGTAATTAATAGAATTTTTACAGTTTGTCCCAAGTTGAAATTAGCCTATTTATAACCTAAATTTTTCAAAGTTTATAAGTAAAAATGTGTCGAATGAATATAAAAAAACCTACTTTGAATATTATAGATCGCAAAGAATTTAATAAATGCCCGGAAAATGGTACCGCAAATCAGCAAGAATTTAGAAACTTTAAAAAGAACAGTTTCGGTGTAGGAGAATCGGCTATTATTAAAAGCTTGCTTGCAAATCTGAACTTGCATATTGCGGTTATAAACGCCGAGGGAATTTTAATTTCGGTGAATAAAGCTGCAGATAATCTTACAAAAACAGCTGGTCCAATGCATCTTTCCGATTGTTTAATAGGATGTAATTATTTTAAAGAATGCAAAGAAGCGACTACCTGTGGAGAAAATATAGTAGAAAAAATTCTTGAAAATATTTCGGCTGTTTTAAATAAGCAAATAACAAATTTCAGTTCAGAATATAGTATTGATTCTTTTGAACAAAAAAACACCTTTCTTATTAATGCTTTTCGATCAGAAGAGGACGATTCGCAAGTAATTGTTACACACCAGTTTTTACCCCAAAAAAACAAGGATCAAGATCTTTCAATTGACGGCTCAAGTGAAATAAAGAAAACGCTTTCGGAATTTAATGCACTATTAAATTCGTCATTAGATGTGATTTGTACACTAAATCGAACTGGTAATTTTGTGACCATAAATCAAGCATCTCAAGAACTATTAGGTTATGCACCTTCCGAAATTCTTCACACAAATTTCCTAAATTTAGTATATTCGGAAGATATTGTTGAAACTGCCAAGACATTTGAACAAATAATTAATGGAACTCACATTCCTGTTTATGAAAATAGGTCTGTCCATAAAAACGGCAAAATTGTTCCCTTTTTATGGTCAATAAATTATGACACAGAGCTCGATTTAGTGTTTTGCGTAGGAAAAGATATAGCTGATCGAAAGAGACTCGAACAAGCAATACAAAATGAGAGAGACCAATTTTATCACATCTTTCTATCGGCTTCCTCGGCAATTTGTATATTAAAAGGTCCAAATCATATTTATGAAATGGCCAATACTTTGTATCTTAAATTAATAAATAAAAAAGATATTGTAGGAAAACCAGTAATTGAAGTTCTACCCGAAATTAGTGAGCAGGGATTTATAAAAATATTAGATCAAGTTTATAAAACTGGTGAGTCAAGGACGAATAGCATGGCATTTATACAATTAAAAGATGAAACTACTGGCGAGTACAGAGATCATTTTATTGACATCGTTCATCAGGCTTATCGAAATACTGCTGGAGAAATTGATGGCGTTTTCCTTTTTATGAATGATATTACAATGCAAGTTGAATCAAATAAAAAGATTGAGAAAAGCGAGAAACAATATCGTCAAATCCTGGAAACGGCTCAAGAGGGGATTTGGGTAATTGATGAAAATAGCAACACGACTTTTGTAAATAAAAAGATTTGCGAGTTATTTGGATATAGTGAGCACGAAATAATGGGCAAAAAAAATTCTCACTTTATGGATGAGGATTCAAAAAAGAAAGCATTGCTCGCTCAAAATCGTAGAAAACAAGGAGTTTCAGAAAAACTTGAACTTAAATTTATATCGAAAAAAGGAGAGGAAATTCTAACAAATGTTTCTGCTACTCCCATTTTTGACGATAATTTAAATTTTATGGGATCATTAGGCATGGTTTCAAATATTTCGGAGAAGAGGCATTTAGAAAATTTATTAGAGAAGTCAAATAGGCTAGCGCGAATTGGTAGTTGGGAAATAGACGTTGTTCAAGGAACAGTTTTTTGGTCGGATATCACCAAAGAAATACGAGAAGTACCAACTGATTTCATTCCAGATCTCAAAACTGGTATTGATTTTTTTACCGAAGGCATTGATAAAACAATTATTTCTGATCGACTTCAGCGATGTATAGAATCTGGAACGCCCTGGGATGAAGAATTACAGTTACGGACCTTTAAGGGGAACTTAAAATGGGTCCGCACCATAGGTGAGGCGATTTTTATAAATGGAAAATGCTGTAAAATCTACGGAAGTTTTCAGGACATTACCGAAAAGAAGAATGCCGCCGAAAAAGTTTTGAGAAGTGAAACCAGATTAAACATTGCGCAACTAATAGCACAAGTAGGAAGTTGGGAAATAAATGTAAAAACTAATGATCAAAGTTGGTCAGCAGAATTTTGTCGAATTTTGGAAATAGATGAAAGTATAACCCCGTCTTACGAAGCGTTTTTACCTTTCGTACATCCGGACGATAGAGCACACGCGATTAGGACAATGGCAAATTCATTTCCGAAACAATTAGATTCCTCCTTTCAATTTCGCTTTAAAAGAAAAAATGGCGACATCGGATACGCATCGTCAGAATGGACTTTTGAATTTGATAATTACGGAAATCCATTGTATATCTACGGAATTTTGCGCGATTTGACTAACGAAAAAAAGGCCGAAATAGAACGTGTAAAAATGATTTCTGACATTACACAGCGCAATAAAGATCTTGAGCAATTCTCTTATATTATTTCCCATAATCTTCGCGCGCCGGTTGCAAACATTATCGGCCTTACCGAAGAATTAAAGGATGAGACACATGATGCTGAGGCAAAATTAATGCTATCAGAAGCATTAAGTAGTGACGTCAAACGACTGGAAAATGTGATCGTAGATCTCAACACGATTCTCCAGACAAAGAGGGAAATTAACGAACTTAAAGAAACTGTTAACCTAACTCAATTAGTGCACAATATCAAACTTAGTATCAATGACCTAATTCAGAAACGAGGCGTCCATATTAAAACTGATTTTACGCAAATTGAGGAAATCCATATTATTAAAAGTTATATTTACAGTATATTTTACAATCTTATTTCAAATAGTATCAAGTATAGACGTTCTGATTGTGACGCCATAATAGAAATAAAATCCTATATTATCGACGATAAACTGTCTCTGAAGTTCACCGATAATGGTCGTGGAATAGATCTTGAGTCAAAAGGCGATCAAATTTTTGGACTCTACAAACGTTTTCATTCAGATACCGAAGGAAAAGGAATGGGTTTATACATGGTAAAAACCCAATTGGAAGCTTTAGGAGGCAAAATTTCGGCGGTTAGTGAAGTGAATATTGGCTCGACATTTACACTTGAATTTGAAAATAGTCCATATATTTAAAAAAAAATTGTCCAAAAGTATTTAATTCAAGATCATAACCTGCACAGAATCTTTAATTGCAACAACACAAATTTTTTATTTATATTAAGAAAATCAGAGAAAGTTATTATAGAACACAAGCAACTAGAAAAGATTATGAAAGTACCCGAACTCTTTATGGTTGTTGATGATGACCGCACGAATAATATGATTTGCGAATTTTCCTTGCGAAGATTTTCCCCCAATACGGAGATTAAAACTTTTACTAATCCAGAAGTAGCACTGCAATTTATTCAGGACTTTTACATTAATAAAATCAGCCCTACTCCCACTATATTATTTCTGGACATCAACATGCCGCTTCTAACCGCTTGGGAATTTCTAGAAATTTTCAAAGATTTTCCTTCTGCGGTAAAAGAGCAGTTTAACATATATATTCTCACTTCATCCATCGACTTTAGGGATAAAGAAAAGGCCGATACAAATCCTCACGTGCGAGGATCTTTGTGCAAACCTTTGTCAACACCTGCAATAAGAAGCATTTTTGCTACTGATAATTAAACCGATTTCTATGCTGATGTATCCCTAATTTAATATTTGAATTCCAATTTACTTTCTATATTTTTGAGATATACGATCATTGTAAAATTTTCATTAATCATTTTTTTTATTTTTATGGCGGCTGCTGCCGGAGCGTTCCTCCCGGCATCACCGCGCTGTCCACTATATCTTTGCTGCAAAGACAACTACTTTTCAAAGGATAAAAGCGACCTTAACTCTACACAAGATATTTATGAAATGCAGCAAAGGATGCCGTTCCCATCGCTGCCGCAAGCCTCGGTCAATCTACAGATATTAGATTAGAGTAGGAAAACAGTCATTAACTTACTCGACCATAATTATGGATATTTTTTGAATAATCATGCAATAAAAACATTTTAAAAGAAGTTCATTTTCATATAAATGCAAGTTGTGGAAACGTCAAGTACACCTTTTAATAACATTAAGGTAACATTTAACCAAGATTGTTGTAGGACTTTTGTACAAAATTAAACCACGTTAAAAAATGGAGCAGATTTATGTAATAATGTTAATTGCGCTAGGTGTTTTAGCAATCATCGATTTGATGGTCGGCGTAAGTAATGACGCGGTAAACTTTCTGAATTCTGCGATAGGATCAAAAGCGATTTCCTTTAAAACTACAATGATTGTGGCGAGTGCGGGAGTACTTATTGGAGCGATGTTTTCCAGCGGAATGATGGAAATTGCCAGAAGTGGAATTTTTGTGCCAAGCATGTTTAGCTTTAACGATGTGATGATCATCTTTCTCGCGGTCATGATTTCGGATATTCTACTCTTGGACGTTTTTAATTCCTTAGGACTACCTACTTCCACAACCGTTTCGATAATTTTTGAATTATTAGGAGCTGCAGTCTGTTTGGCACTCTACAAAATTTACACTTCAGATGGTTCTATAGACACTTTGGGGATGTATATTAATACTGAAAAGGCTTCGGCAATCGTCTACAGCATTTTACTTTCGGTGCTTTTATCCTTTGCGGTTGGTAGTTTGGTACAGTATATTTCGAGGTTAATTTTTACTTTCCACTACGAGAAAAAATTAAAATATTTTGGTGCCATCTTCGGTGGTGTAGCAATTTCTGCTATTACATTTTTTATTCTGATCAAAGGATTAAAAGGTGTTTCGTTTATATCTGCCGAACAATTTGCTTGGGTTGACAAACATCAATTTCTGATCTTGGGCGCGAATTTTGTGTTTTTTACAGTAATTTCTCAAGTGCTTATCAGCTATTTTAAAATAAATATTCTTCGTGTTATTATCGGAATTGGAACTTTTGCTTTAGCACTAGCCTTTGCTGGGAATGACTTGGTAAACTTTATCGGAGTTCCGATAGCAGCATTTAATTCATACGAAATCTTTAATGGTAGCGGTATATCTGGCGATACTTTTATGATGGGAGCCTTGGCAAATGATGATATTGTAGCACCATTCTACTTCCTATTGTTTGCAGGTATTGTAATGGTAATCACACTTTGGACTTCTAAAAAAGCAAAAAGTGTAATTGAAACGGGAGTAAATTTATCGCGACAAGGTGACGGTGTGGAGAAATTCTCTCCAAATACTGCGTCGCGAGTTATAGTGCGATTTGGTGTATACATTGGAGAAGGAATAAACTTCTTCCTGCCAAAAAAATTACAGATCAAAATAGACAGACGATTTGAAAGTGTTGCAAAATCTACAAAGAAATCTGATGACGAACCTGCTTTTGATATGGTACGAGCGTCGGTAAACTTGATGGTTGCAAGTATTTTAATTGCAATTGGAACATCTATGAAATTACCTTTGTCTACAACTTATGTGACATTTATGGTTGCAATGGGATCTTCTTTTGCAGATAGAGCGTGGGACAGAGAAAGCGCTGTTTACAGAATTGCAGGAGTTTTTAAAGTAATTGGAGGTTGGTTTTTTACCGCAATCATTGCCTTTGTATTAGCGCTCGTTATAGCTTATATCCTAAAGATCGGAGAAGTTTTTGCATTCGTAGGTTTGCTGCTAATGCTTGCAATTATGCTTTATAGAAGCTCTCGCAAACACAAAGAAAAAGTTGCAATCGAAGAAGAGATAAAAAGTCTGAACAGGGAAGATATCGGAACGGTCAACGAAATGATTACTGAAAGCTCAGCACAGATTTCGAAAGTTTTCCGCAAGACTTCGGACTTATATTCAAATGTGGTCGATAATTTAAGCCTTCACGATTTACCAAAATTAAAACAGAATAAGAAAGATCAAAAGAAGTTAGAAAAAGAAATTGATGAACTAAAAAGCAATGTCTTCTACTTTATAAAAAATCTTGATGATAACTCTGTTGAGGCAAGTAAATTCTACATCTTAATTTTGGGCTATTTGCAAGATATGGTTCAGTCAATTGATTTTATTACAGCGACAAGCTATTCGCACGTTAATAACAATCACAAGCCATTAAAATTTAATCAAATTAGAGACCTTAAAAAGGTTGACAGACAAGTACAGCATTTGTTACAGTTAATGGAAGACAGCTTTAAGTCTGAAGACTTCCATAAGATTGATCTAATTCTAAATGACAAACAGGCGCTTTTAGATACTGTTTCTGAATTAATCTCGAAACAGATTAACAGAATTAGAACTACCGAAACGAGTCCGAAAAACAGTAAATTGTATTTCGCATTACTTTTGGAAACAAACGATCTAGTGAAGTCTATTATGAATTTACTGGAGCTGTTCAAAGAATTCAATAGCCTTGATAGGAAGTAAAGTCCTTGAAGAATTTAAATAGAAATGCCTGATTCTCACGAATCAGGCATTTTTGCTTTTTGTATTTTTGATCTTCAGAATGATATCAACTTTAATAATTTATTGTCGCTCCAAAACCAAGTCCCATATCACTATCATAGTGCGTGGAAAGTCCTAGGTTGCGAGTTATAATATATTTTAATCCTGTCATATATTCCTTGTCTGTGTTGACCATAAATGCCCATCTTAGTCTAGGTGTAATTGGAATATCTTCTCGCTTAAGTTGAAAACGCACTTTTCCGTCAGAAAAAATTTCTGTTTGTAGAACTAGCAACATCGGCAACGTATATTCAGCTCCAATACTCAAAACGGCTCTTCGATCTTTAGTTGATGATTGACCAAAAATGTTTTTTTCTAAGTGGTCCCCGATTTTACGGTGTCTCCAATCAAAACCAATGAAAGGCATCAGCCATTGATTTTTCCCGATGTATCTCCCGATATGTGTTTCTGTTTCATAACCATTTTCATTATTGTAGCCAAGGCGCCACTCTGTCCCAATGCTCCATCTTGTATTCTGAAAAACAATCTTTCCATCATTTCCATTTGTAGCAAAGTCATTTTCCGCCATAAAATTCATCATATTGCTTTCTGATTGAAGGATTTTATAAGATTCGATTTTATCTGGTAAGTAAGGATTGGGCTCTTGCTCATCATAAGCAAAAACACGATTCATTCCCGCCATCATGTGGTATAAAATATGACAATGAAAAAACCAATCTCCTTCATTATTGGCAAGAAATTCGATTGTATTTGTCTCCATCGGCATTATATCCAAAACATTCTTTAGCGGTGAGTATTCTCCCTGTCCGTTTAGAACTCTAAAATCATGTCCGTGAAGGTGCATCGGATGACGCATCATCGAATTATTGTACAGCGTGATTCGTACAATTTCTCCTTTTTTGATCAGGATTTTATCAACTTCAGAAAGAACTTTGTTATCCATGCTCCATACATATCGATTCATATTTCCTGTAAGTTCAAATTTCAATTCACGTATCGAAGCATCATTTGGCAAAGAGGTTGCCGTGGGAGATTTGAGCATTCCATAATTTAAAGTAATCAAATCTAAATTCATATCCATTTGATGTTCCGAATGATCCATTTTAGAGTCCATTTCCATCTTTGGTTCGCCACTCACTTCTGGATACATAACAGAATTCATATCCATTTTTTGATAGGACATTTCCATTCCCATATCGTCCATACTGCCATCCATTTTCATCATATCGTTCATCATCTTCATTCCTTCAAAATATTTTAATTTAGGAAGTCTTGATTTTAACTGTATAATTCCATTTCCAAAATATGCAGAGGCAGATTTTGTTCGATCTTCTGGGGTTACCAGAAATTCATAGGCTGTATTACTCTGCGGAATTGTAATAACGACATCATAGGTTTCTGAAACTCCGATAATCAATCTGTCAACTTCGACAGGTTCGACATCATTTCCGTCGTTGGCCACTACTGTAATTTTTCCACCCGCGTAGGTGAGCCAAAAATAGGAGGAAGCGCCACCATTGGCAATGCGCAATCGAACTTTGTCTCCAGAAGAAAATTCAGAAAATTGAATTTCGTTTTTACCATTAATTAAAAATTTATCATAGTAAACATCGCTGACATCCATTGCCAACATTCTTTTCCATTCATTGCCCACTTTAGTTTTAAAATGTCCTTCAGCAATTGCTTCCGAGTAACTTTGAACTGTTCCTTTTTTGATAGCTGACCAATCATTAGCATTGCGGAGCATTCGCTGTATATTTTCTGGCTTAATATCCGTCCACTCACTAAGTATAACAGGAACAGTTGGCAGATCATCAATTCCTTTGCGGAAAGTAGAATCATCTTTCTTTTTGAGCATGATTAAAGATCCATACATCCCGATTTGCTCTTGAAAACCACTATGACTATGATACCAATGAGTTCCATTTTGAATTACAGGAAATCGATACGTAAAAGTTTCACCTGGCATGATTGGCATTTGAGTTAAGTGTGGAACGCCATCCTCTTTATTTGGAAGGTATATTCCGTGCCAATGCAGAGAAGTACTTTCTTTGGATTTATTATGAACAACAATTTCAGCAATATCACCTTCCGTAAAAGTTAGTGTCGGCATTGGTATTTGCCCGTTTACAGCAATTCCTCTCTTCTCTTTCCCAGAAAAGTTCACAATAGTATCTGTTACAGTTAAGTCGTATTTCACAACATTTTGTGCAATACTTTCATTGAAACTGAAAACTAAAAATAGGAAAATTATCAGTTTAATGCTTTTCATTTTCGAGTCTTTTTATCATCATTTTCATTTCTTCTATTTCTTTTTTTTGAGCTTCGATAATGCTATTTGCCAACTTTTTGACTTCCGGATCTTGAATGTCAGCACGCTCACTTGTTAATATGGCAATTGAATGATGCGGTATCATTCCTTTCAACCACAATACATCGCCGATTATGGGTTTCTGATTTCGAACAAGAATCAGAGCTGAAGCAAATAGCAAAATACTTCCCATAATAATTGCTGTATTTTTCTTTTTATCTCTATACATTCCTATCATAAATAGCAGCATTATTATTGCCATTGCCGATATTCCCATGCAGGTCATATAAAATCTCGTCATGCTAAAATATACGTGATCAATAGAGTAAGTATTTAGATACATCGTGACGTACATTGCAATGAATGAGCAGGCAAGCATCAGGAAAAAGGTAGTGTACTTTTTATTTTCAAGTTTTGTAGTAGTATTATTCATATCTATATTTTTTTAACTATATGTTTTTAAAGTCTAATTAATCCTGGTACAAACCAATAGCTGCGAGGACAACTAAGTTGGTTATAATTACAGAATTTTATTAAAAAATAATTCCCATCACCTTAAGCGATGGGAACTATAATGAGATTATTTAATCGTTTCAACAGTTTTTCCGCAACTCATCATCGCTGAACCGTAGTAAGGATTTTTAATTTCATTTTCTTTGCTCAACCAGTTTGCACCTTTTCCAGCATTTGCCATTGGACAAAATTGGAAATAAACAGGCTCATCAAGTTTTGAAACTTTCATCAATGAATACATATCCTTTGAAAGATCCATAAACTGTTTCCGTTGCTTCACTATATCTTTTGATGCTGAGATATTTTTTGACTCTACTTTAATTTTATCGACAACTTTCATCCAAATAGTATGAACATTCATATCCAATTTGTCCATCTCAACTTTTTCGATTGCAGTTGACAATGTCGCCGCTTTTGCAGCCGATGCTGATGAATTTGAACTTACAAGAGCATCTTTCAATTCAAAATAATTATCAAATACAGCCTGCAAGGCAGATTGTTTTATAGAAGACATTTTCATTGATTGATCGTGATTATTATGTTCTGCGTGATTATCTGTTTTAATTGTAGAAACTTTTGCAGTACGATCATATTTACAACAACCATGTAGATTATCATATACATCATCTGGCGCTAAAAAAGCATCACTATCATAACCTGCCAAAGCAATTCTTTTTAGAATGTCATTTTTACTTGTCTTTTGACTATCATAGGTTATCGTTGCAAGTTTGCTGTCTTTATCCCAATCAACTTTCGCAGTTTGTTTCAAATTCCCTGCGGTTTCAATTGTATTCTCGCACATTCCGCAATTCCCGTATACAGTTACTACTTCGGTTTTTGCATTTTTTATTTGTGCATTTACGTTGACTGTAAACGCCAGTAGCGCAGTCAACAATATTTTTATTGATAGTGTTTTCATTTTTTTAAATGTTATTATAATCAAAGTAAAGCCTTGATTAATGTTAAGATTATTTTTGAATATTGTCGGTACAAATGATATCTTGAAAAGCAGCAATGCTTTTTGCAATCATTTCAAACCAACAGAAGATGAAGTTATTAAACTTCTTAATAGATACACCTATGGCTATCCTAAAATGTTTTAGCCTATTTTTGGTATAAGCCAGATTGATAAAAAACCATTAGAAACGGCTTTTGAAATATAAAAGAAGTTTGTTCTATCTTTTGAAAAGTAATGCGTAATACTATTTTTAAAAATAACTTCTGAAACTAACGTGAAGGCGCTACTCGTAGATGTTGCAGCACAAGTGCAGCATGATTGTTCGCATTTACCGGCACAACCTTTATCATGGTCTTCGGCACCATTCGTTTGATTGCAGCAACTTTTTTGCGATTTTTTCATTGAATGAGAAATCTCTTTTTTAACACTTTTGTCCGCCGACTTACTACAAGCCAAAGCAATATTTGGCATCAGGAAGATGCAGAATATAATTACTAACAAAAGTTGAAATCGTTTCATAAGGTAAAAGTAGTAGAACAAAAATAATAAAGTAAGATCGTAATGTTTGCAATATCTTGTTAAATAGCAAATAATCTTCTAAACTATTCTACATATGAAGTCTTTATTATGA
>CBDUDY010000044.1:0-14352 GCA_965366055.1 uncultured bacterium | reverse complement strand
CCAACATTCAAATTTCCGATCGCTATTACAGGAATTTCAAATTCTGTCGATTTCAGAACATTTTTGTCGAAAAGAAAATTCCGAAAACTAGTAATTCCACCGTAAATCAGTCCGAAAGGATACAAAAGTCTTCTGAGAATTTTCATTTTACGAAAGTATCAATTTTATTAATAATAGCAGTAGAATTTCTAATTCTGATTTAATATCTACCTAGAAAAAAAACGAAAATAGATATTTAGCATTTCAGATTTTTCAAAAAACCGTCAGAAAAGAAAACATTATATTTACATTTCGTCTTTCGGCGAAAGCCAAAAGATTGTCGAACTAAATATTCAAGCTTCTCAACAAAAAATAATAAAAATATGAAACTATCAGAAATCGCTGCGGTTTTGGAGGAAATGTCTCCCCTAGCCCACGCCGAAGATTATGATAATGTTGGACTTCTAGTTGGAAATCCTCAGGCAGAAATTCACGGAATTCTGGTTTGCCACGATGCTCTCGAATCTGTAATTGATGAAGCTATTGCTAAGAATTGCAATATGATTGTGTGCTTTCATCCAATACTTTTTTCGGGACTGAAGAAGATTACGGGCAAAAACTACGTCGAACGCTCGGTGATTAAAGCTGTCAAAAATGATATTGCAATTTACGCAATTCACACCGCTTTGGACAATGACAAGAATGGCGTAAACAAAATTATGTGTGACGTCCTGGGACTTATCGACACCAAAATCCTTATTCCAAAGAAAAACAGCATTGGAAAATTAGTCACTTTTACAATTCCTGAAAATGCAGATGCGGTACGCGAAGCTTTATTTGCCGCTGGCGCAGGATCGATAGGGAATTATACTCAATGTAGCTTTAGTTCACAAGGTATTGGCACGTTTCGACCAGGTGCGGGCTCTGCTCCTGTTATTGGAAAACTCAATGAACGTACATCGGCAACTGAACAAAAAATCGAAGTTACTTACAATAAATATCAAGAAGGAAGAATTCTCCAAGCACTTTTTGACTCTCATATTTACGAAGAAGTTGCTTATGAAACCTCTACTCTGAGCAACCTTAATCAGAATGTAGGTTTAGGAATGACTGGAATCCTTGCAAATCCAGTTTCTGAGATGGAATTTCTGGAAATTGTTAGGCATAAAATGATGTGTGGCGGAATCCGTCACTCTGCATTATTGGGCAAAAAAATCAGCAAAGTAGCAGTACTTGGTGGATCTGGAGCGAGCGCAATTCCCAATGCCATAGCGGCTCAAGCCGACATTTTTATTACTGCAGACTTGAAGTACCACAACTATTATGAAGCTGAAAATAAAATAGTTTTGGCCGATATCGGACACTTTGAAAGCGAACGCTACACAAAAAATTATATTGTTGATTTTCTTCGGAAAAAAATCCTTAATTTTGCAATCATTTTATCAGAAGAAAATACAAATCCGGTTAAGTACTTATAATTATGGCGAATATCAAAGAATTAAGTGTAGAGGAAAAATTAAGAGCATTATATGATTTGCAGTTAATTGATACACGTATTGACGAAATTAGAAATGTTCGTGGCGAATTGCCTCTAGAAGTTGAAGATCTAGAAGACGAAGTTGCCGGTCTTACCACTCGCTTAGACAAATTAAAAGCAGATCTTGAAGGAATCGAAGACAACATCAAAGGAAAGAAAGTTGCGATTGATAACCATAAAGAATCTATCAAAAAATACACAAAACAGCAAGAATCAGTTCGTAACAATCGCGAATTTAACTCTCTTACAAAAGAAGTTGAATTTCAAGAATTGGAAGTACAACTTTCTGAAAAACAAATTAAAGAGCTTAAAGTTACTATCGAACACAAAAAAGATGTGATCTCTAAATCCAAAGAACAATTGGAAATTAAGAGTACACACCTAAAACATAAAAAGCTAGAATTAGAGTCAATCATGTCTGAGACTGCAAAAGAAGAGGAATTTCTTCTTGCAAAATCAAATGATTTCGAAGCACTAATCGAAGAACGTTTGCTTAAAGCTTACAAAAGAATTCGTACAAGTGTAAGAAATGGGCTTGCAGTAGTTTCTATTGAAAGAGGTGCATCTGCAGGATCTTTCTTTACGATTCCTCCGCAGACTCAAGTTGAAATAGCTTCTCGCAAGAAAATCATTACCGATGAGCATTCAGGACGTATCCTTGTAGATCACGCCCTTGCAGAAGAAGAAAGAGAGAAAATGGAGCAGTTGTTCGAAACTATCTAAATATTCAAGAAAAACCTTCGCTTTGCGGAGGTTTTTTTTTATTATGAAGTCACTACTATACTTTATACTTACTAAGTCGATTGGACTTTTTATCAATATTTTGCAATGGTTTTCACCAAAAACCGCTGCCAAGACCGCATACAATTTCTTTAGCCATCCACGGGTCAAAAGACTTTCCAAAAACCACCTTCCTCCTATTTTGCAATCGGCAGAAAAGCAGATCTTTGATTTCGAAAATCATAAAATTCAAACTTATATTTGGAAGGGATCTCAAGAAACAGTTTTACTTATTCACGGTTGGGAAAGTAATGCTGCACGCTGGGAAAATATGGTGAATCTACTTCACAGACATCATAAAAATATTATTGCAATCGACGCTCCTGCTCACGGATTGAGTAGCGGAAAATCCTTTGATATCCCCACTTACGGAAAGTTTATCAAGTTTGTGTCGGAGAAGTTTTATCCCCAATTTGTGATCGCACATTCTCTAGGCGGCGCTTCTGCGGTATATTCTCAAGCGATTTTTCCATCTGTTAGCTTGCAAAAAATGGTTTTGATTGCCGCACCTTCAGATCAAAAAGTGCTGTTTGAAAACTATGTGAAATTACTTGGTCTTCGCAATTCAGTTCTTGTAGGAATCGATGCTCATTTTAAAAGGCTTTTTGGATATAGTTTAGATGAATTTTCGGCTAGAAATTTCGCAAAGCTAATTACTATTCCCACTATGATAATTCACGACCATACAGATACGAGCGTATTATACGAAGAGTCTCAAAAGATTTTTAGCAATTTGCCTAACTCGATTATGCATAGCAGCAATGGCCTAGATCACAGTATGCAGGACGATGATCTTAATATGTTGATCTACGATTTTATTTTTAAGTAGCATTTTCTAAATGCTTACAATACTTTCTGAATTTTAGAGTATACCTTTAATTTAGATTTTTTAGATTATTTCAATCATTTAGATTTTCTTTTGGAGCTTTTTCCCGCTTTCCCCTCCCAATCTTTTTGGGCAGAAAAAGCCCAAAAAGGATTTCCGGTACAATCGGGGCTAGGGATTTTGTGATAATTTGAAAATTCGCTTTCAAACCACACAAATTTTGTATTTTTGCAATATGGAAGATAATTTAAAACGGCTTAATAAATTTATTGGTGAGACAGGTTTTTGCTCACGAAGAGAGGCCGACAAGCTAATAGAAGATGGGCGAGTTACTCTCAACGGCGAAATCCCGCTAATGGGAACCAAAGTAACTCCCGATGACGAAGTGCGTATTGACGGAAAACTCATACGTGAGAAAAACGAAAAACCCGTTTATCTTGCCTTTAATAAACCGCCGGGAATTGAATGTACTACCAATCTAGAAGTAGATGGTAATATTGTTGATTACATTAATTATCCTAAACGTATTTTTCCAATTGGACGTCTAGATAAAGCGAGTGAAGGCTTGATCTTTATGACAAACGATGGTGATATAGTAAACAAAATCCTGCGTGCGCGTAACAACCACGAAAAAGAATATGTAGTCACCGTAAAACAACCAATCTCCGATAGATTCATCTTCAGAATGGGGAATGGAATTCCGATTCTAGACACAGTAACCAACAAATGTAAGGTTGAGCAAATTAGTAAATTTGTTTTCAAAATTGTTTTAACCCAAGGCCTAAATCGACAGATTCGTCGGATGACAGAATATCTTGGTTATGATGTTACGGCGCTGAAACGTATTCGAATTATTAATATCTCACTTGACGTTCCACTTGGCAGACATAGAGATTTGACCGAAGCGGAGATTACAGAACTGAATCAGTTGATCGAACCTTCGACCATGACCGAAGAAGGAAGTTACGTGAAACCAGTATCATCCCGTCCTCCAATGCGTCAACGACCGGATAGACCATCGTCTTCTTCAAACAGACCATTTGAATCTCGCCAACCATCATTTTTAAGACGATCAGATAGTACGGATAGCGGAGATTCTAGAGATCATCGCAATTCCAGAGATGATAGAGGTTCTAGAGATAGAAGGGAATCTAGAGAAAGTGGCAGTAGAGATTCTGATCGAGGAATTTTTACTCCAAGAGATAGTCGTGATTCTGGAAATAGTAGAGATTCACGTGACAATGATCGAGGTACTTTCCAGCCAAGAGACAATCGTGAGCCGAGAGATAGCGACCGCAGAGATTCCGCACCAAGAAATAATCGAGAATCAAGAGATGGCGGAGATTCTAGAGATTCCCGCGGCAGCAGAGACAATGATCGTGGTGATTTCCAGCGAAGAGACAATCGAGATTTTACAAACTCAAGAGATACTCGTGACAGCAGAGATAATGATCGAGGAAATTTCCAATCGAGGGACAATCGTGATTCTAGAGATAGTAGAGACTCTAGAGATAATGATCGAGCTAATTTTACGCCTAGAGAATCAGAATCGCCATCTAATAATCAGCCAAGAAAAGCAGAATATATTAAGAAAGACGATCCAAAATATAAGAATAAGGGAGATTATTAAACATTAACAATTTATAAAAAGCCAGAAAGAATTAATCTTCCTGGCTTTTTTTTGGCCTAATTTCCAAATGACAAGACTTCTTAGTATAAAAACTTTTGAAACATCCCCTCACCAAAAGTGTGAGTCTAAAGATTATGATCAAAGCTTTTGAGAAATTTATAAATTAGGTTTGAATACGATAGCATTAAATCTCGCCTCCTTGCTACTTTGAACAACAAATGGGATTATCCATTCTTCAGGATCGCAAAATTGAGAGAATGAATTTGTGCGTGTTGAGTGTGCAATTCAACAATACCATTAATTATGTGTGTTATGCTTACTCCATTGTCAATTTCGTTCCTCATTATTATAAGTCATTCTTTCTAATTGTCAGATTTTACCCTTCGTGGATTCACCTCAGCCAGTACGATTTAAAAAGTAGCGAAATACAGTCGTTTGCAATTTGACTATTATTCTCCAGCAAGGATGGGAAATCTACCTGCAAGAATTGGAATGTTATAATTTTTTAATATTTCGATCATCCTTTATTAAACTTTTGCAAAATTAAATTGCACACAATTCTTTCTTTTGTAATTTTGCTGTCTTTCTAGAATTACTTCTAGAAGTACAGATTGATTTAAAGATATAAAATAAACATACGATGGCATTATTAGAAGATTTGAAATGGAGGCATGCTGTAAAAGCATATGATCCAAAAAGAAAAGTATCTGCAGACGATTTAGATAAAATTTTGGAGGCGGCACGTCTTGCTCCCACTTCGTCTGGATTACAGCCTTTTCGAGTTGTGGTGGTAGAGAACAAAGATTTGAAAGAGAAAATGGTGGAAGGTGCTTTGAATCCAGAAGTGATGAGAGATTGTTCTCATGTTTTGGTTTTTGCTGCGTGGGATCAATATTCTGATGCGAAAATTGATAAAGTTTACGATCACCATACAGACGTTAGAGATTTGCCACAAGGACGTTTTAGCAGCTATACTGATAAGATTAAAGAAATCTATGGATCGCAAACGCCGGAGGAACATTTTGCGCACACCGCTCGTCAAACTTATATTGCTCTTGCATTAGCAATGGCGCAGGCAGCTGAATTGAAAGTTGACTGTACACCAGCAGAAGGTTTTAGTAATGAAAAAGTTGATGAAATTTTGGAACTTGGAGAACAGGGACTTAAAAGTGTGACCCTTTTATATCTTGGGTACCGAGATGAAGAAACAGATTATTTGGCTAAAATGAAAAAAGTTAGAATTCCTATGGAGGAATTTATTATTAGAAAATAATTCTTGACTGAATTTCTAAATTTTAATTATGGAGAATACCGAATCTTTATTACTTAAAAATCAAGTCTGCTTTCCGCTGTACGCTCTATCTAAAGAGATCACAAAACTCTATCGACCTTTGCTGGAAGAGCTCGATATGACCTATCCTCAGTACTTAGTGATGATGGTTTTGTGGGAAAATGACGGACTTACCGTGAGCGAACTAGGAGAAAAATTGCTATTGGATAGTGGCACCTTGACACCTTTACTCAAAAGATTGGAAAGTAAGTCTTATCTTGATAGAAAGCGAAAAAAGGAAGATGAACGAGTAGTTGAGCTTTTTTTAACTGAGGAAGGAATTAATTTGCAGCAAAAAGCTTGCAGTATTCCTGCAGAAATGCTTCAGAAAATTGACGTGAAAGCTGAAGATTTACTAAAGCTAAAAACTCTACTTGATGATATGCTAGCTAAGATTCAGCAATAGAAAACTGCTTCTTACTATAGAAAAATGTCCGACAGAAATTATACTGTCGGACTTTTTTTATATTATATTATCCCGTATAGCCTCTCAACGTCCAACTAATTGCCTTATCTAAATCTTTCAATCTTTTTAGATAATTTCAATCACCTTAAAGTTTTGCTGTTGCGAAATCTTTTAATCTTTAAATTTTTCTGACTTGATCAGCCTGAGGGAATAGTGGCCCGAGCGAAGCGAACTGGCGAAGCAAATCCTTTCTTGCGGGTTTGCCGAGCAAAAGCTAAAAGAAATATTGGAAATGGATTGCCCGACTCGAGCAACCTTGATGCTGGACTTTTGCAGAAAACGTTGTGACAGACGGGCACGCCAAAAAAAAATGGCAAAAAAAAACCTGTTCAAATTAATGAACAGGCTTAGATATTGTTGTTTTAAACTTCAATTAGAATTTGTACATCAAACCAATTGTTGGTGTAGCAAAAATATTATTGAAAACGTTTAAGTTACCGTTAAATTCTGTTTGTGCTTTTGCACCATCAACATCTACTTTTGAAGTACCGTAAGACAATACATCAGCAAGTGTGAAAGAAACCGCAACACTAGGAGTTAAGAAATAGTTCATTCCCAAAGAAAGACCTAAATCTACATCGTTTACGTCGTTATTTTTAACAGTACCAGCTTGAGATGTAGTTTCACCTTTATAAGTAGAATATCCTAAACCTAGTTCCCCGTAAGTTTTGAAACGCTCACCTAGCTCAAGAAAGTAGTATCTTCCGAAAACTCCGATAGTTACACTATTTGCTTTAGCTTCTGTGTTAAGGATGTCATTTGTAGTTTTTGATGAACCAAGTCCTAGCTCAACTCCAACCATAGCTTTGTCTGTTAGAAACAAACCAGCTTTAGGAGTAAATCCTAAAGTAGAAGTTTTTACTTCTGTATTTTTATTGTTTGTTGTTCCAAACTGAAGTGATCCTTCAACAACGATGTCTCCTTTTGAAAAACCGAAATTTGAATTTTCAACTTCTTGTGCATTTGCAAATCCGAAAGCGAATACTGCTGCAACTGATAAAACGATCTTTTTCATAATGTGTTAGTTTGTTTATTACGGCACAAAAGTAAACAAGATTAATAGGTAGATGTGTGAAAAAATTGTCAAAATGCATCTTTGGCAGATAAATAATTTACAATTGACTCATAATTAACTTAGTAGAGATTATTTATTTTCGATTTTATAGATATAAAATTATAAATATGTTAACATTTGAGGACTGTTTAAGCTAGGATTTGCATGAAGGGACGTGATTTTGGAAACTAAATCAATGCCGAAAGTTCCCATTTTAGCATTATAAGAATTGAATGAAATTTCGAACACTATATACAGATGCAGAATTATATTGTGAATTATATAAAAATCGCAGAATTCTATTTTAGAAGCTATTTAAAGGGATTACAAAAAAAATGCAGCTAATCATCAGATCAAGCTCGGGATTTTATGTCCTGCCATCACTAAAAACTAGCTGCATCTAAATTTGAGTAAAGTTTTTTAGAACTTGTACGCTGCTCCTAAATTTACAGAACTAAATGTTGCTCCATCTACAGAAATTCCTTTGTATGAGATGAATAATTCAAATGGCATAAAGTCATATCCAACTTTTGGCTGGTAGTAAAAACCGCCATTTGCATCTCCTTTTCCAGTGTAGAATGCGTATCCTAAATCTGCAGCAATAAAGAAATTCTCTGTCAAGCCAAATCTAGCAGCTCCTGCTAATGGAATAAAACCTGCGTCATCCCCTTTAATTTTAGCCGTTCCAGCTCCTGGAATATATATATCATATTCTTTCGCAGAATAGTTAGTGTAACCTGATGCTATACCAAGTTTAAAACCTTCACCCATAGGCCACATATAAGCAACATCTACCCCAAAGTTTGCGCTCGAGTTGTCTTTGATATCACCCATTGGGATTCCTGCATGTAGACCTAAACTGAATCCGCCCTCTTGTGCGTTCATTGCTCCAAACGTAAAAAGAGCTGCTACTGAAAATAAAATTTTTCTCATAATTTGTTAATTTAAGGTTATATTCAAATATATCGCTATTAAAAAGGAGGTTTTAACACAATTGTATTTGTTATGAACAATGTTGTTAACTATCTGTAAAAAACGCAATTTGAAATGGTAATTATATAATCTTAGCCCTACTTCTACCGTTACCTTTACATAAATAAAATCTTACATTATGAAAAAGTTAATTTTAGCAGTAATTGCTATTGTAGGTTTCTCTACAGCATCACAAGCACAGTTGTTAAAACTAGGTGTTAAGGCAGGTCCGAATTTCTCAAACTTTAGCGGAGGTATTAGTGACATCAATTACAAAGCTCGTACTAGTTTCCACGTTGGAGCCGTTGCCGAATTAAGTCTATTAGAAAACTTCTCTATTCAACCAGAGCTAATGTATTCTTCTCAAGGTGCAAAAGTGGATGGCGTTGGTGATTTCAATCTAGATTATATTTCGTTACCAGTAATGGCAAAATTTTATTTAATGACGGATAAATTAAGTCTTGAAGCAGGTCCACAATTTTCATTTCTTGTAAATGATCCTCAGAAAGCCTACGACAATCAAGATTTTGACTTCGCGGTTGCCGGTGGATTGGGTCTTAACTTGACTAAAAACATTTTCCTTCAAGCACGTTACGTGGTTGGTCTATCTGAAGTTTCGAAATATGCAGAAGTTAAAAACTCTACATTCCAGTTATCTGCGGGATTGAGATTTTAAACAATTGACAAAAAACAAAAAGAACCATTCTTTAGAGAGTGGTTTTTTTATTTATATTGGCTAAAGATTTATCATTATCATTTACTCCTATATATGAAGATTGCAATTATCAATGGTCCTAACTTAAATATGCTGGGCAAAAGAGAGCCTGAAATTTATGGTACTCTTAGCTTTGAAGATTATGTCAACGTCTTGCAGGAAAAATATCCGCAGATTACTATCTCCTTTTTTCAGAGCAATATTGAGGGTGAAATAATATCTAAAATCCAAGAAGTCGGTTTTAATTATGATGGAATAATATTAAACGCCGCTGCTTACACTCATACTTCTGTTGGAATTGGTGATGCTGTAAAAGCGATCACTACTCCTACTGTTGAAGTACATATTTCTAATATTTATGCACGTGAAAGTTTCCGACACAATTCTTTTATTGCTGCACATGTCAAAGGTGTTATAACTGGATTTGGACTCAAAAGTTACGAACTTGCTTTGCAATCATTTTTATAATAAAACATCAAACAGCATTTAATTTCATAGTATATGAGGAATTTAATATTATCCTTTCTGCTACTAAGTAGCGCTTCATTTTTTGGTCAAATAAAAGGAACTGTTACGCAAAGTGATGGGCAACCATTGCCGTTTGTCAATGTTATATTAGAAAACACCTATGTCGCAACAAGTACAAATGCCGAAGGAGTTTATGAATTGCCGGTTACTACAACTGGAAAACACACTATTGTTTTTCAATATTTAGGGTATAAATCAAAAAAAATTCTTCTTACAATTAATTCGCTCCCGCATATTCTTAATGTAATTATGCAAGAAGAGCAATTTGACCTTAGCGAAGTTGTAATAAATCCAGCTGCAAATCCTGCAATCGAAATCATAAAAAACGCAATTGCTTCTAGAAAAGAAAATTCTGAAAAAACACAACGATTTACAGCCGATTTCTACTCACGCGGAATGTTTAAGGTGAAGAATGTACCGAAGACAATATTAGGTCAAAAATTAGATATGTTTGATGAAGTTTTAGACTCTACAAGAAGTGGGATTTTATACTTGTCAGAAACAATTTCAAAAATTAAATATCAGAAACCTGATGAAATGACCGAGACTATTATCGCTAGCAAAGTAAGTGGAGACGATAGAGGTTTTAGCTTTAACAGCGCCGCATCAGCAAATTTTGATTTTTACGAAAATACGATAGCTTTTGGAATTCCGGCAATTTCACCGATAGCAAACAATGCTTTTAGTTATTATAAATATAAATATGGCGGTTCCTTTTTTGATGAAAACGGTAAACAAATTCACAAAATAGAAGTAATTGCGAGACGTGAAGAGGAGCCAGCAATGCAAGGATTTATTTATATTGTAGATACTAGTTGGGCACTTTATGGTGTAGACCTCAACGTGAGAGGAAGTCAGATTCAAGTTGCTGCTCTAGACGAAATCCACATCGTTCAGAATTTTAATTATAATGCTGGAAATAAATTATGGGTTAAGAATGCTCAAACTCTAGACTTTATGGCTGGAATTTTCAAAATTAAATTTTCTGGACGTTTTACTTACGTCTATAGCAATTTTGAATTCCCTGATAGTTTTGCTAAAAAAACTTTTACAAAAGAGGTTTTGAATTTTGCCGAAAATGCAAACAAGAAGGATAATGAATTCTGGAATAGTGTTCGTCCTGTGCCTTTAACAGAAGAAGAATCAAATGATTATTTGGTAAAAGATGAATTACAAACCAAGAGAGAATCACAAGTATACTTAGATTCTGTAGATCGAAAAAATAACAAATTCAAAATATTTGATGTAATTACAGGCTATTCGCACCGAAACTCTTTCAAAAATAATACATACAAATACGATGGTGTACTATTAGGAGTCGCTTTTAATACTGTTCAAGGTTATAATTTGACTTCTGGCGTATCTTTTACACATCGCAATCCAGAAGAGTTTACTTCTACAACTTTTGGCACCAAAATGAATTATGGTTTTTCTGAAGATCGTTTTAGAGCTAATGGATATATTAAACATCTCTTTAATAATACAAACAAACGCACGCTGACAGTAAGCGGAGGAAATTCGATTGAGCAATTCAATCCAAGTAATCCTATCAGTCGAATCCTCAACAGTATCGCCACATCCTTTTTTAAAAATAATTACATGAAACTGTACGACAAAACGTATGGTAAAATAGAATACTCAGAAGAAGTAGTAAACGGAATTAAACTTGATATTGATGGTGAATACTCCCGAAGACAGCAACTTTTTAATAATACTGAAAAGTCTATCGTTCGAAACAAAGCTGGATTTACATCAAATAACCCCATAGCGCCAACCGATTTTACAACTCCGTTTTTTGAACCTCATCAATTAGCGATTGCGCGAATTGGCGCAACATTTAGATTTGGCCAGCAATATTGGACTCGTCCCGATGGTAAGTTTAATATCCCAAATGACAATTTACCAATTCTCTATGTAGGATATAAAAAGGGATTTGCCGGATCAGAGAAAAAATATGAATTTGACTATGTGCAAGCAAATTTGATGTATGATTTGAAGATGGGAAATAAAGGTGTCTTAGGAATAAACTTGAAAGCTGGAAAGTTTTTTGATGCCGACGAAATTTCGTTTGTAGATTACAAACACTTTAATGGAAATCAAACTCACGTTGCACAGTCTGATAGATATTTAAATGTATTTAATTTGATGCCCTATTATGAAAATAGTACAAACAATGAATTTATAGAATTGCATACGGAGTATAGCGACAATGGTTTTATCATCAACAAAATTCCATTGCTTAATAAACTTGAAGCACCCCTGATTTTTGGCTTTCACAGCCTTATTTTACCGACACAAACACCATATTTAGAATATTCAGTTGGATTAGATAAACTGGGCTTCGGAAAATTTAAAGTTTTTAGACTAGATTACGTTAGATCTTATAAAGATGGTAATAGTGCAGACGGAATTATTTTTGGGATTAAAATTTTAAATATTCTAGAGTAATTTTCGCTTTCGCCAAGGTTGCGAGGTGAATATTAAATATCTATTGCAGTTGTTTTAGGTATATTTTTTGAATTTAATTTTCAGTATATTTGTTAAGATAAATTTAACTTTACAACTATAATGACAAAAAAATTACTCTTATTTTTAGCAGTTTTGGCAAGTAGTGCGATGAGCTTTGCTCAATGCGGAAGTTCTCCAATCCCGAAAGCTGCATGGACCATCCATTCCTTCGATACCCAGGAAACTGTAGGTGAAGGCGCCAATAATGGAAATGCAATCCATGCAATAGACAACAATATCGCAACTTTCTGGCATACAAAGTGGAAAGACATTACGCCAACATATCCGCATGAAATTGCTGTAAATCTTGGAGCGCTTTATCCTGTAAATGGAGTGACCATCAAATCTAGAAATGATAACAATAGCGCTAAACCAAAAGCGTACGAATTGTTTTTAAGCACAGACGGCACAACATGGACTAGTGCTCAATCTTTGGGGAATTTTGAATATCCTGACACTAATGCAAATGGTCAAGAAGCGACAGTTTCTTTTGGTGCAATAAGTGCACAGTATGTAAAAATGGTATTTACGTCAAACTATAACAATAGTGCGAGTATTGCAATCGCAGAAATTTCGGCAACTCAGATTTCAGGTGCTGGAGCAGAATGTATAGCTACAGGTCAAATGAACCAACTGATGACATTTGCTTCAGTTGACAAGAAATACACTACAGATACAGCGTTCACTTTAAATGCTTCAATTAATACATCACTTCCAATTGTATATTCTGTAGTAAGTGGTCCAGCTACAATCTCTGGCTCAACTGTTACTCTAACTGGAGTTGCGGGAAGCGTGGTGGTAAAAGCTACTCAAGCAGGAGATGCAGCGTATTACGCTAACGAAATTACAAAAACCTTTGAAGTTGTAGATCTTACTACAATCGCTCCAACAGTTTTCAGCCGTCTTACGGCAGATACAAATATTCACATGCCAGAATTAAAGCCATATCTTCTTTATGCGAATGGTGAGATTGACGAATCACAAGCTTTGACTGTAAATAATATTGAGTTTTTGGTTGATGGAGTAGTAATTCCATCACACTTCAGCCAAGGATCATTTAAAGCTTGGTGGACTCCTGCAACTTACGGAAGTCATTCTGTAGAGATGAGAGCGACAGCTTCAAACGGAGTTTTAAGCTCAAAAACAGTCAATGTAACTGTAGACAATGTGATGGCATCAACTTCTGCTCAGACATTTAATAATGATGTTATCGACTTTGGAACAATCGGATCTCAATGGTTTTACGGAACATATACATTACCGCAATCTGTGAGTACATTTAATCAAATTATTGCAAACTTTGCTGTTACTTGCCCAAGCGTTCCTGGAGGATGCGATGACTGGGACAGACTTGCTTGGGTACAAATTAAGAATCCTGAAGGTCAATGGGTAGAACTTTTTAGATACATTACTCCTTATGGTGTTGCTTGTAATCACTCTATTGATGTAACTGATTATGAATCTTTACTTCAAGGTGAAGTTGAATTTAGAATGTTCATTGAAACTTGGGGATCAGGTGGATGGAAATTAAATTTAAATTTAGAATATATTCAAGGTACTCCTACTTATGCCTATACTTCTGTGGAAGAAGTTTGGCAAGGTAACTTCAACTTTGGAGATATGTCAAACTTACAACCAGTTCCTCAAAAATCCATTTCAATTCCTTCTAATACGGAGTCAGCAGCTTTTAGGCTTGTAACAACTGGTCACGGTTGGGGAGGAAACAATACAGGTAACGCAGCAGAGTTTTACAATGCAATCCACAAATTAAAAGTAAATGGTAATGATACTTTTACTCAGCATCTTTGGACAATGTGTAATCCAAATCCTGATAGTTGTACTGGACAATTTGGTACTTGGCAGTACAATCGTGCGGGATGGTGCCCTGGAACAATTCCAGCTCCATACTTTTACGACATGACTCCATTTATTAATAATCATACTTTTACATTTGATTATCAATTCAAAACTACGTACAAAGATCTTTGTAATGCTAGTAATCCTGCGTGTATCACAGGTACAACTTG
>CBDUDY010000043.1:0-14451 GCA_965366055.1 uncultured bacterium | reverse complement strand
CCACAGTCGCACCTGCGGTGTCTTTCCCTTTAGCCTTTGTTGCTACGTTTATAAAACGAACATTTGATACTTTAATCTCTTGAGAAGTTACGTATCCAATTCCTTCTGTATGCTGAATATCGATTCCTGTAACAAAATTACTTAGTACAACATTTTCAAAAAGTCCTTTTGTTCCAACTCTCAATTTTAATCCTTGAGATTCTGTTCCTTGATCTCCTAAACCTATAAGTGTAAGATTTTTGATTGATGGATTCGAAATTGGTTGTGCCATATGATTATTCGAATTATTATCTGCTTCTATTCCTCTATTTCCACGGCCTAAACCAAGTTTACCGAACCAAAATTCATTCGTACCATTCCAGCCTTCTGTCCAGTCAAATTGATCATCCTCATTTGAAGTTGAAACTAAATAACGAGTATCTACCGTTCCTCCAAAGAATTCAAAACCATCATCCGCACCTTGATATACTTGAACATATTCGATCGTTGTTCCTTTACCAACTCCAAAAAGTGACAATCCGTTAAACTCCTTTTCGCTATTGTAAGCATATCCTGAATACTCAATTCTCAAGTAAGAAATAGATCCTGAGTTATCGTCAGAATTTGTTCCTCCATAAGTTAATTCCGAAACTTCTGCCGATGCTGTAAGTCCTTTATTAATTGGTGCTTTTCCGCAGATTACCAGGCCACCCCATTGTCCAGGAGCTTTGATTACTGCCGAACTTGTCATCACTACTGGTTTTTGAGCCGTTCCGTTTACAAAGATTTTTCCGCCTTGCGCAACTGCGATATACGATGTTCCAACCGTTCCTTCGATTACCGTTCCAGCAGGAATTATAAGTTTGGCTCCATCAGCAACCGTTAAGCTTCCTGTAAGTTTATAAACTACATTCGGATCTAATGTCACATCGCCATCGGTAATTTTCCCTTGAAAATCAGTTGCCTTTAATACAAAGCTACTGCTTGCTGCGGTTGGAGCGTCATCTTTGGTACAAGCGCTAAAAATACTTACCGCCATAAATAGTAATCCTAATTTCTTAACTGTGTTTTTCATTTGTTTTGATTGTTTGTCTTTTAATTCTTTTACAAATATTAAATTCTGAGTTTATTTGGAGGTTATTCAACTGTCATCAGATTGTTATGATAATGGCGGTTGTGTAACCAAATCGTAAAGTCTAAAATTGATAGTTTATACCTAGTGAGAAGTCGATTCCATTTTTGTAAGACAAGACTGTGATTGGCGCTCCAGCGTTTTCCTGAACTCTTTCTATTGACGGATCGGTCAAGTTTTTTGCTGTAAAGCTCAATCCAAGTTTGTCCGAAAGTGACGATTTCAAGATAAAGTCAAACCTTCCAATTGCTTGATCTACTAAGTTTCCTTTCATTTCTGATCCTAAAGCGTAAAGTCTGTCCGAATTGTAAGCATAAGCAACGGTCATTTGAAGAGATTTGTCGTTATTCCAAGTTCTATTAAAACTCAAATCTGCGTTAAGTAATAGATCCGAAGCTCCTGTAAAACTGCTTTTGTCGTGGGTAAGATTAATGTTGTAAGCAGTTTCTGCACGTACTTTTTCGGAGCTTAATTTCTGTTCTGTTTTCAGGTAAGAAGCATTAAGTCCTGCAGAAATTTTGTTGTTTTGGCTTTCGCCGAAAGAAAAAAGGTTCTTCTTTACTTCAAACTCCAGTCCCAAGGCGTGGCCAGCATCTCCGGTGTTGATAAACGAAATGTCGTTGGTTGAAGATGCAAGGGTAACTTCATTGATAGGATTCTGAATGTATTTTCCGAAAGCCGTTAGTGAAATCGTTTCGTCTGATTTTGGAAAAAACTCGTATTTCAAATCGAAATTATAATCATCAGAAGGATATAAATTTGGATTACCAACTTTGATTTCGGTTACATCTTCATAAACAAATAATGCTTTTTCTTTAAATTGTGGAAGTGTGTAAGTTTTGCTTGCGGCAATACGCAAATTGCTTTTTTCATTCAAACTGTATTTTCCAATGATGCTTGGCAATAACTTATTCTGATCGAAAGTATTTTTATTTCCGATATTGTCCAATTGCGTTTTCCACTTTACTTCCTGTAATAATTGTTCTGATCGAAGTCCTGCAACTGCGGTGAATTTGTCCGAAAATTGATAAGTTACGGTTGCAAAAGCAGCGTGAATATTCTGAGTTCCGCTGTAAGTTTGTGGTTCTAATGTTCCGTTGAAAGTATTGATGCTGAAATAATTCTGATCAAAATTTGATTGATTAAAGAAAGTATCAAGATTGTACGGGTTTACCGTAGTTGTCGATTGATTATTCGCAATTTTGAAGTTAAACTGAATCGCTTCGAAATCTCTCGTTTTAAATTTCCCGTCGTATCCAACTGTGAAAGTTCCTTTGAAAGTTTCATCAGAAGTTTTTCCGAATTTATATGCTGCAGCAACAGAAGCTGCAATTTCATTTTCGGTCAATTTCTGAAAATACCTGTGATTGTCTGAAGTTGTATTGGTGGCGAAAACATAGTCGTTAGTTGCTGTATTCATTCTCAGAGTATTTTGAGTACGATCTGGCATTTCGCTTTTTACCGTATTATAAGAAGTTCCCCAATTCAGAGCTAATCGATCATTGATTTTATGATCTCCCAACAGTTGATTTACATAAAGTTGGGTTTGATTATAAGTTCCTCTGCGGATAAGTCCATTATTTTCTTCGGCAATATCTCTAATGAATCCGCGGTATTCGTCATTTTCTTGCTCAGCAGAATTTACAAATAAGAAGTTATATTTAATTTTCGAACCTGGTTTTATATTCAAACCTGCATTAAACATTCCGACAGCACTCGTGTTATGAGAGTATTTCTTCTGATTAAAAGATTTCAGTTTGGCTCCTTGCGCACTTACGCTTTGATTTAAACCTTCGCGGTAATTGAATTTACTATCGAAATTCGCAGTTGCAAATAATGATAACTTCGATTGTGAACCAATATCAAATGATTTTCCAGCTCTAACAGAAACGCTGCTCCCGATTGGTAATGTACTTTCTGGTTTTAAACTATTTGTAAATCCAAATGACGAGAGGCCATTTTGCGGAAGCGTATATTTAGAAAATCCAAAATAATTAGGTCCTTGCTGCAATTGAAAATCTGATTGATTTACTGCATTGCTATTGACGTTTGACCCAACTTCAACTTCAAATAATGAACGACCTTGAAAATCTTTCGAAACGATATCGATATTTCCACCAGCAAAATCTCCGAACATCTTTGCGCTATAAATCTTATCAATTCCGATGTATTGAATAATATCAGTTGGGAATAATTCCAAATCAATATTCTTCTTTTCCGTATCGTTCGAAGGAATTGGAAGTCCATTCAGAGACGTCGAGTTGTATCGATCGCCCAAACCGCGAACGTACATTGTGCCCGAACCTTCTGCTTTAGAAATCCCCGTAACTTTAGCGACAGCTGCAGCAGCATTTCCCACACCTTTCTTGCTAAATTCTTCAGCACCGATATGTTGCTTTATTTCAACAAGATTTTTCTGCTCCATCAATAAAGCACTTTCCTTTTGCCTATTAATTCTTGCACTTATTACTACTTCGGTCAAAACCTGACTATCAGAAAGTAGCGATTTATTGAGGCTCTTCTCTTCGGCTTCTTTTACAGAAATGTTTTCAAGAGAAGTTAAATAACCGATGTAGCTAAATTCAAGCGTATAAAACCCTGGTTTTACAATAATAGAGTAGTGCCCGTTTTCATCGGATGTAGTGGCGATGTTAGTACCTTGTACGCTAATGTTTACATAAGGTAATGTCTCTGTTGCTATATCATTGTCAGTTACCGTTCCCGAAATTGTGGATGGTCCTTGCGCGAATGTGCAAACAGATAATAGGAAAACAAATAAGAAGAACAAATGTTTCATCAGAATGAATTTTAAATTTCAGCAAAGTAAAGGCCGGTATTTAAAGGCTTCGTTATCTCAATATTATTAGTAAGAGTTCTTATTGTTAGGGGAATGTTACCATATTAAATTACGGTTAAGTCAATAATTGGTAGCTCTTTTATCTTTACATTTACCACTTAAAGCGATTAATTTTCAAGATGAAAAAAAGAGATATTAAGATTTTATTGGTTGACGATGATGCAGATATTATTGAAATAGTTCGCTATAATTTGCTTCAAGAAGGCTATCAAATTTTTACCGCCTCAAACGGGAAAGAAGCAATTGCAGCGGCCAAAAAGGAATTGCCACATCTTATTATTATGGATGTGATGATGCCCGTAATGGACGGGATGGAAGCTTGCGAGCAAATACGATTGCTGCCAGAATTACAAAATGTTATAATTACTTTTCTAAGTGCTCGAAATGAAGATTACTCGCAACTTGCAGGATTTGAAGCTGGCGCTGACGATTATATTGCAAAACCTATTAAACCAAAAATTTTGGTAAGTAAAGTAAAAGGACTTTTGCGACGATTGAAAGATCAAAAGGATGGAAACGCCACGCTGAATGTTGCAGGACTTGAAATTAATAGAGAAGAGTACAAAGTAATTCACGAAGGCAGAGAGTTAGTACTCCCAAGAAAAGAATTTGAGTTACTTTATTTATTAGCGTCCAAGCCTGGAAAAGTTTTTAAACGCGAAGAAATTTTGGATAGTGTTTGGGGCAATGAAGTTGTTGTTGGAGGTCGTACTATTGATGTGCACATCAGGAAATTGCGCGAAAAAATGGGCGACAATCTTTTTACAACCATCAAAGGAGTTGGCTATAAGCTAGATGCATAATGATTAGAAAGTTGAAAAATACATATAAATTTGCAGCGATATCTACGTTGTATATTACATTGTTTTCCACCGCCCTGATTGGAACTCTTATGTATTTTTTCGCAGTTTTTTCATGGGAAATATGTATTTGTTTCGCTTTGATAATGTCGTTATTCTCATTTTTCTCGGTTCAATATCGAGTAGAAAGATATATTTACTCGAAAGTAAAAAAAATCTATAGTGACGTTTCATTATTAGAATCGTCGTCTTTTACAACACAGTCTGTTACTACTGATATGGCTTCGCTAACACAGGAAGTAAAACAATTTGCCACTAGCAAAAAACTCGAAATTGAAACGCTTAAAATTCGTGAAGAATATAGACGTGAATTTTTAGGAAATGTTTCACACGAGCTAAAAACTCCCTTATTTACTGTTCAAGGTTATTTGTCAACGCTTCTTGATGGTGCAATGAATGACAAATCTATTAGAAAGAAATATATCAGTCGAGCGGAAAAAGGTGTCGAAAGATTAATTTTGATTGTGCAAGATTTGGATATGATTGCGAAATTAGAAACGGGAAATTTGAATCTTAAAATGGAAAACTTCAATATTGTTGAGGTGATCGAAAATGCTTTTGACCTTTTGGAAATGAGCGCTTCAGAAAAAGATATTATTCTTCTCTTTGATCGAAAATATACCAAGCCAATTATGGTTTATGGGGATGGTGAAAAAATTCATCGCGCTGTTGTCAATCTGATTGTTAACACGATTAAATATGGAAAACAAAAAGGCTCCACCGAAGTAAGTATTGAAGAACTAACAAAGGACAAAATAATTGTTAGAATTAGTGATAATGGCGAAGGTGTATCTTCCGAAAATATCAGCCGACTGTTTGAGCGCTTTTTTAGGGTGGACAAAAGCGGATCGCGCGATGTTGGTGGTAGCGGACTTGGACTATCAATTGTCAAACATATTATAGAAGGCCATGGAGAAAAAATTTATATTGAAAGTGAACTAGGCATAGGCTCAGAATTTTCATTCACCCTCAAAAAGGCAAAATAATTGTTTCCAATTTACTTCTTCATTTATTTCTGGCAAACCCATGAAGTTTTGTGATTCTTCCAAGTCAGAGAGCGTAAAATTTTCTTGTGTCACGAAAAGCAAGCGTCCTTGTTTAAACAATCTTTTTGCTAAATATTCTTGTTCGTATTGCCCCGGAGTAGGAATTAGCAATGCTTTTTTTTGAAGCTTTGCAAGATCCATTATAGTGGTGTAGCCTGAACGGCAAACGATCATTTCACTTTCATTCATTTTTTCTTCAAGTTCATCCGAAGTCAGAAAGTTGTAATAAGTGCAATTACCTACTTGTTGAACTATTGATTGTTCTTGTACAATTCCTTTGACAAAGATCGTGTTGCCACTATAGTTTTTAAGTTGATTTTTTAGAATTTCTTCTAATATTGATCGCTGAGGTTCAGGCCCAGAAAGCAAAACCATTAATTTGTATTTTTGAGGAGTATCTCTCCTTGTCATTCTACTTAGAGGCCCCAAATATTTTATCGAATCTAAAGTTTTTTTAAGATGCCCTAACTTTCCGCTAAGGTTTGGTTTTTCTTCGCAGTCAGGCACCCAACATTCATTAAATTTTTTGATTATCAAACGTTGCACCTTTCCTGTAAGCCAGGAAGTATTTCCGCTCAGAACATTTAGCTGATGAGTAATAAAAACGGATGGAATTTTTTTTGAATAAACGCCTAACCGTGAATCTGAAATTATTCCTCTTAAATTGTATTCGGAAACCCATTTTTTTACAATCTTCTTTTCGGCCAACATTGCTTCAATTACAACAGGCATATTTTGAAGCATTTTAAACTTAAAATCCGACTCTTTTACAGGATATTCGATGTTGTAGGAAGGCAATTCTAAAAATTTTAATTTTGGAAATTCTTTTTGCAAAAGCAACAAAGCCATTCCATCTGAAGCTATAATAGGAGTGAAACCCAAGTCGAGAAGTGATCGGATTATTGGTATGCAACGAGTAGCGTGGCCCAAACCCCAGTTGAGAGTAGCGACTAAGACGTTGTTATTTAAAGCATTAGAAGTTTTGGACATAGGAAATTAAACAGTTTAAGGTCGCAAGATAAATATATCTTTAGTTTTATATATTTCCTTAATTTTACCAAAATATTATTTAATAGTGGGAAGCAAGAATAAACTTAAGAGATTTTTAGAGAACGACACATTTGACAACGTATTTCAGCCAACGCGAGAAGAAGTTGTAGGCAACGAATTTCCTTTGAAAGGGAAGTGGAATTCGGAGTTTTTTAAAAATGACAATCCGATTGTGGTAGAGCTTGGTTGTGGAAAAGGAGAATATTCTGTAGGTCTTGCTGAAAGATTTCCAGATAAGAACTTTATTGGAATTGACATTAAAGGAGCACGTTTTTGGAGAGGTGCAAAGACTGCGACAGATACCGATCTTAACAACGTTGCATTTATCAGAACACAGATCGAAATCATTGATGGTATTTTTGCGGAACATGAGGTTTCTGAATTTTGGATTACATTTCCAGATCCACAGATAAAATACAAACGCACCAAGCATAGAATGACTAATACTGAGTTTTTACAACTTTATAAAAGAATTCTAAAACCTGATGGAGTAATGAACTTAAAAACTGATAGCGAGTTTATGCACGGTTATACCTTAGGGCTTCTTCACGGAGAAGGCCACGAAGTTCTGTACGCAAATCATGATGTCTACAAAAATGAAGGATCACCAGAAGAAGTTACAGCGATTCAGACTTTTTATGAAAATCAGTATTTAAAAGTCAATAAGGCTATTACATATATAAAATTCAAAATTAAATAATTTATAATGAATTTTATAATGCCCATAATATATGGTTTTTTTGCTGCTTCTGTCGGAATTCTTCCGCCAGGCATGATTAATATGACGGCGGCAAAAATTAGTATGCAAGAAGGTAGAACAAGAGCACTTGTATTTGCCGGTGGCGCATCTATTATAGTGTTGATTCAGACAGTAATTTCACTTTTTTTCGCAGAACTAATAGATAAAAACCCTTCCATTTCGCTATTATTACGAGAGGTAGGATTTGCTATTTTTCTAGGTTTAACAATATTCTTTTTTGTGAAGGGAAATAAAGTTACGCCGCAAAAAAAGCACCTTGAAAAACATAGCAAAAAAAGTCGTTTTTTCTTGGGAATGTTTTTGTCGGCAATTAATGTTTTTCCGATTCCGTTTTATGTCTTTATTAGCGTTACTCTAGCTTCTTACGAATATTTCGCGTTTGCTAATTCAGAAATTCTTGGTTTTGTTTTAGGATCAGGAATTGGTGCATTCGCTGCTTTTTACATCTACATCGCGTTTTTTAATAAGATGGAAAAGAAAGCCGCATTCTTCATGAAAAATATGAATTACATTATTGGAAGCACAACTGGAATTATTGCTTTTTTTACACTTTTGCGAATAATAAATCATTATTGGACGAATGGATAAAGAAGTAAATGAAGTAAGTTTTTTTGAGCGTGTCTACAACGTCACTTGCCAAATTCCTTACGGAAAAGTTACTTCTTTCGGAGCAATTGCAAAAGTTCTAGGTTCTCCTAAATCAGCTAGAATGGTTGGCTGGGCTCTCAATGCGGTTCACAACCGCAACGACGTACCTGCTCATAGAGTTCTCAATAGAAAAGGATTGTTAACTGGGAAACATCATTTTCAAGGCACAAATCTTATGCAACAACTTCTAGAAAGTGAAGGTCATATTGTTGTTGACAATCAACTTCAAAATTTTCAGGAAAACTTTTGGACTCCTGCAATAGTACAATAATTAGAGCGATCCTATCTTCTTCGCTTATTTCTGATAATCGAATTTCTCCCACATTTCATTCAACTTTTATCGAAAAAACAGGTACTACAATCAACTCATTGCAGGCATTAATAATGCAGTTGAATGTCTTTTAAATCAAAACATTTCAAGCTATCTTTGCAATATGAAATCAGTTTAAATAAAGATAAGTAGAACTGGTAATTTTTATATATTTATATCCATGAAGTTAGATAAAAAAGCAGTTTTAAGCGCCCTAGAAAGTATTTCAGTTGCCGGTGAAGGTAAAAATATGGTAGAAAGTGGCGCAGTCACTAATGTAGTTGTTTTTGGCAATGAAGTTATTGTAGATTTAGTACTTTCCACACCGGCAATGCATATAAAGAAAAGAGCTGAAAACGATATTATCAATACTATTCGCGAAAAGCTTTTAACTGAAGCTAATGTAAAGGTTAATGTGAAAGTTGAAGCTCAAGAGAAAGTAGAAATTAAAGGGAAGCAGATTCCTGGAATCAAAAATATTATAGCAGTTGCTTCTGGAAAAGGAGGCGTTGGAAAATCTACTGTAACTGCAAATCTTGCGGTGACTTTGGGTAAAATGGGTTTTAAAGTTGGAGTTCTTGATGCAGATATTTACGGACCTTCTATGCCGATTATGTTTGACGTAGAATCAGCAAAACCAACCTCGATGGAAGTTGATGGAAAGTCAAAAATGAAGCCTATCGAAAGTTACGAAATTAAGATTTTATCTATAGGTTTCTTTACTGCTCCAAGTCAGGCTGTAGTTTGGCGCGGACCAATGGCTTCAAAAGCACTTAATCAAATGATTTTTGATAGCCACTGGGGAGAATTAGATTTTCTTTTAATTGATTTGCCTCCAGGTACAGGTGATATACACCTTTCTATCATGCAAGCATTGCCTATTACAGGTGCAGTTGTAGTGAGTACGCCACAGGCAGTTGCGCTTGCAGATGCACGTAAAGGTGTTTCGATGTTTTTGTCAGAAGCAATCAATGTTCCTGTTCTGGGAATTATAGAGAATATGGCATATTTTACTCCAGCTGAATTACCAAATAATAAATATTACATCTTCGGACAATCTGGTGCTCGTAACTTAGCCGAAGATTTGAAAGTTCCTTTCCTTGGAGAAGTTCCTTTAGTGCAGTCGGTAAGGGAAGCAGGAGATATCGGTCGTCCCGCAGCATTACAAGAAGGGTCAGTAATCTCAGAAGTTTTTAAAGAAATTGCTCGAAATGTAGTGCAGGAAGTAGTTGCAAGAAATGAAAATTTGCCAGCAACCGAAGCAATCAAAATTACAACTATGGCAGGCTGTTCTTCTGTAAAGGGGAAATAGTTTTCACTTGTTAAGAAAGAATTAGCGCATTGCATTTATAATATTTTACGATTATGACAACAGAAGAATTAAACATTGAAGTACAACGCGCTTTAGAAGAAATTAGACCATTCTTAAAATCAGATGGTGGCGATATTAAGCTTGTCAGTATTACTGATGATAAGCATGTAATCGTGCAGCTGCAAGGTGCTTGCGTGGGTTGTAGTGTAAATCAAATGACTTTGAAAGCAGGAGTTGAAACAACAATCAAGAAGTTTGCGCCGCAGATTGAGACCGTAACAAATATTGGTTTATAAAACTTTTAGTAATCTATAGTTAACCTACTTTAATAACGCCTATTTATGAAACATTTTTCCAATGCATTACTCCTATTTTTTCTGATAGCATCCAGTTCACTGTTTGCTCAAATTGGATTTAAATCAGGTTTTTTTTTAGACAACAATGGCAATAAAATAGAATGTCTGATCAAAGATGTTGACTGGAAATCGAACCCAGTAGCTTTTGATTATAAACTATCAGAAAATGATGCTGTACAAATTGGTAAAATAGAAAATGTCCAGGAATTTCATGTAGGAGAGTTAACGAAATACATCCGAAAGACTGTAAATATTGATAGATGGGATAAATACATGCCGCCAAGCAGACAGAAACAACCCGTTTACAATAGCGAAATTTTATTTTTGAAAGTACTTGTTGATGGCTCCGCTACTTTGTATGAGTACTCAAGTGCAAATTTCAATACATATTTTTATAGTATAGATGGAGCAAGTCCTCAGCAGCTTATTCAAAAGCAGTATGTCGTGAATGATGGTGCAAAGGAAATTGTATACAAGAATGATATGTTCAAATTACAACTTCAATCAATTCTTGGAGGTGAGCTGATTAGAGAATCTGATACAAAAAATTTGAGTTATTTTAAAAGTGACTTTGTTCGAATTTTTGAGAAATATAATCAAAGTAAAGGAGAAGTGCGAAATATGGCTGCTTCCAGTTCATTTAAATTTCAAGTGACACCACGTATCGGACTTAATCAAAATAATGTCAAAGTTGATGTAACATTTCAGGATGATAGTTTGTACAAATATGATTTTGGCAATGAGTCTAATTTAAGGGTTGGTCTCGAATTAGAAGGTATTTTTCCTTTTAGCAGAGGCAAGTGGTCAATGATTTTAGAGCCTTCTTATACTTCTTACGTCGCCGGTAATAATGGTACGGAGTACACCGATGATATAGCATACAAAGTAATTGAGGTATTTTTTGGAGGGAGACATTATATGTTTTTAAATGATGAGTCTAGATTATTTTTGAACGCTGGTATTTTTTATTCATTTGATATTAATAACAATTTATATTTTCCTCAGCGCCGCGTATTTGGAACTTCCTTTGAAGTGAAACCTCAAGCATTCGTAGGTGCTGGATATAGATACAAAAAACTTAGTGCGGAGTTTAGATATTCAGTAAAACAAAATTTAGTAAATAGAGATTATTTAGAATTGGAATACAGATCTTACTCGCTGAATTTAGGATATACAATTTTTTAGAAAACCTCCTCCAGTAGTTATTTAACATTTTTCTTGTTCCATGATATATTCTAAGAAAAAACTTGCGCTAATATTACTTATTTTTCACTTCTGCGTCAGTACTTCTCTTGTAGCTCAAATAGATTTTAAACAAGCTTACTTTATAGATAATTCCGGAGAAAAGATCGAATGCCTTATAAAGGATGTAGAATGGAAATCAAATCCTACGAGTTTTGAATACAAATTATCTGATGATGCAAAAGTACAGATTGCGAAAATTGATAATATAGAAATGTTTCAGATCGGAAATTCGGGGAAGTATTTACGCAAAACTTTAGACGTGGATCGTTGGGATGTGTTCTCTCCTGTCACTAGTCAAAAGCATCCAAGTTATAAAAGTGAAACTTTATTTTTAAAAGAACTCACCAATGGCGTGGCGAAATTGTATTCGTACACAGACGGTTCATATACTGCTTACTTTTTCCAAGTTGATAATTCTGAAATAGCACAACTTATTCGCAAAGATTATATAGGCGAAGATCGTGACGGAAAGGAAAAAAGATTTACTAATAATTTATATAAACGACAATTAAATGCAGATTTGATCTGCGATGATATTAGTGTAAACGACGCCAAAAACTTAGCATATTATGAGCAGCAATTGCTCAAGTTTTTCCGGAAATACAATAAGTGTAAAGGTCAAATTTCGGATATTGAGCAAAAAAAACAAGCTATAATTCATCTTGCGATTAGACCCGGAATTGTTTTAAATTCTTATGAAGTTACTAATAAGGTTAATGACATGTATAGCTTTGATTTTGGTGCAAAGACACAGCTTAGAATTGGAGTAGAAGCAGAATTAATTTTGCCATTTAATAAAAATAAGTGGTCGTTATTTTTAGAGCCTGTCTATTCTTCTTTCAAAGCAGAAGGTGGGGGTACAGAATATACATCAGAAGTAAATTATAAAGTAATTGATTTTCAAATGGGCATCAGACATTATATGTTTCTCAGTTCTAAATCAAGTATATTTTTAAATACAGGAATTGTTTATGCTGTAAATATATCAGATAAAGAATATTCCCCAATAAGATATACTATCACTCTACCATATGAGCCTACACCTCAAATAGTTTTGGGAGTTGGAATAAAAAAAGGAAAGCTGAGTGCGGAGGTTCGATATTTAGGAACTCAAAATTTAATGGCAACCCAGACTGTGTGGGAATCAAAATTTACGTCACTTGCTTTCGTGGCCGGTTACGAAATATTCTAATACACCTACTAAAATCAAATATTTAAAAATTCAATTCTCTACTTTTATTATGAAAAAATTCTCTCATCTACTAATGCTTGTCTTTTTAGTGTACTCTAATTTCTTAGCGGCTCAAATCACTTTTAAGCAGGGATATTTTATTAATAATTCAGGGAATGAAATCAAATGCCTGATCAAAGATGTCGAGTGGAAATCGAATCCAACAACCTTTGAGTATAAATTGACTGAAGAATCTCCTATTCAGATTGCAAGAATTGACAATGTTCAGGAGTTTCAGATTGAAAATTACGCCAAATATATTCGTAAGACGGTGCAGATGGACCGATGGGATGTTTTTTCGCCCGTAACAGAACAGCGAGAATCAATTTATAAAACAGAAACGCTTTTACTAAAGGAAATTGTAAAAGGCAAGGCAAATTTGTGGAGCTATGCTGATGGCTCGTTTACGACGTATTTTTATGATGTAAATGACGCTCCTATTAGACAGTTTGTTCGTAAAGATTATATTGTAATAGACGCAATTGGCAACAAAAAGCGTTATGTCAATAATATGTACAAGCGCCAGTTATACGGAGATTTAAAATGTGATGATATTACAGAAAATCAAGCGAAGAATGTAAATTATTTCGAGGGAGATTTTGTGCGATTTTTCAATAAATATAATTCTTGTATGGGAGTGGTAGCGGAGGTCGCAGAAACTGGCAAAACTAAGGTTCATCTTAACTTCAGACCAGGGGTTGTCCAAAATTCTTTTACCATAAATAATGCTTCTGATGCAAGAAAGAGCTATGATTTCGGATCTAAAACTCAGTTTAGAGTTGGTGTGGAAGCTGAAGTTATCTTGCCGTTTAATAGAAATAAATGGTCAATACTTTTTGAACCTGTCTATTCTGCCTTTAAAAGTGATGGAGATCAAACAACTTTTACAGACAATGTAGACTACAAAGCTATTGAGTTTCAAATGGGATTTCGTCACTACATGTTTCTCACACCCGAATCGAAAATCTTTGTAAATGCAGGTTTGGTGTATGCGCTGACTATTAATGACGCAAATTATTTCCCAAATCAAAATTCATTTTATATCCAATATAAACCAGCGGTACAAGTAATGTTGGGAGCAGGTTATAAATATAAAAGGCTTAGTGGAGAGGTTCGCTATTTGGGGCCTCAAAGTTTGCTGGCAGACCGTAAAGCGTGGGAAACTAAATTTACGTCACTCGCTTTTGTACTCGGTTACGAAATTTTTTAGGCCACATTTTTGATGTGATAAATGTCATAGATGTATTTATATAATTAAATGACCTTTGCAAAAGCAAACGGAAAGATTCTTTTGAAAATATTTTACAATGATTGAAACAGATATATTAATTATTGGCGCAGGTCCCACAGGACTTTTCGCCGTGTTTGAAGCAGGATTACTAAAACTTAAATGTCATATTATTGATGCTCTTCCACAACCTGGTGGGCAGCTAACCGAATTATATCCGAAGAAACCAATTTTTGATATTCCGGGTTACCCCGAAGTATTGGCTGGGGATCTTGTAGATAATTTGATGGAGCAAATTAAGCAGTTTCAGCCGGGATTTACTCTTGGGGAAACCGCCGAAACTATCGACAAACAAGAAGACGGAACTTTTATAGTTACTACTAATAAAGGAACAAAACACCGCGCTTCTGCGATTGCAATTGCGGGTGGACTTGGAA
>CBDUDY010000042.1:0-14957 GCA_965366055.1 uncultured bacterium | reverse complement strand
ATTTACGGAATTCAACAATTTTCTTCATAAAAATGGAACGTTTATTCTTTTAAGTTTTGACCTGAAAGTCAAATTTTTTGCAAAAGTACACATTTTAATTTTATCTGCACTTTTTTAAAATTGATTTTAACAGGTTGCACATAATTAATACGTTAGCATCATATCATATTGTTGTAGAAAGCTAAAATTTTTATTTATTATCTTTTAAAAGATGTTTATAACTAATGTTTGTGTCTTCGCCTTTTGGTAGTATATCTCCCGTGTTTTTTTTGTCAAATCCACAGTCGTCATCACCGTCAATTAGACATCTAATTTTTTCCATAATCGAATCTAAAACACCCGACTTTTTTGCTATTATTCCAATTACAACTACTGCTGCAACTCCACTTACGATTCCTACGATTGATTTCTTTTGCATGATATTTATCTTTTATAATTATTATTAATGTGCCCTAAAACGGCAGGTTGATTGTTAAAATTCTTTGTTTGCTGCCTCGTCATTAACATATGCTTCAGCAATATTTGATAAATTTAAATCAAATAGTTTTTCATCCATTAAATTTACATCGAAAACATCCACAATTTCTTCCTCTTCCTCTTTGAGTGTGATTGCAAAGCTTTTTAAAGTTCCATAAGATGCAATTTGTGAATGTACAATGTGCTGTATAAGTACAATGTAGGCTGCATCACGCACAACTCCACGATTTGTATTTTCAGTCGTGAACGAGATTTCTTCGCTAAGACATTTGATAGAAGGAGATGGTTTCATTTCTGCATCAATTCCAGTACTTTGAAAAATCGTTTGAAGCGACTTAATATGAGCATACTTCGTATCGAGATGTTGCTGAAAAATATTTACAATTTCGTCAGATCGCACTTCATCAAACAATCCAGTTAGAATAGTGATCATTTCATTTTCTGACCAATAAATGCTTTTTAGATATCCTTCGTAAAGTGATCTTAGAGCGGTAATGTCGTCTTTTGAACGCAAAGGTTGGATATTGAATTGCATATATTTTGATTTAGAATTGGAAAATTTTTCTCCTATTTCTTCTTTTCAAATTTCTTGTTATTTAAACAAAGTTGCTTATACAATTCGATCCTTTTGTTATAAGATTTTTTAAGATATTCTTAAAGTAGCTGTGGCATTGTTAGGATTATTACTAACTTTGAGTGAACATGATATCCGGAAAAGAGTGAAGGCCGTTTACAATTTGAGATTACTAAATATTATGACGCTTGCGCGGAAGGTTCATAAACTCAGGGTCGGCTTAAAGTTTTCAGTAGAAAATTGTCTTTTATACTACTACTGCGAATTGTACGAGTAAATTTCAATTGAAATTATATTATTCAGCCAAGACATTTCTGACATTCCTGTTTTGTCACAAATTCTAAATATCACCAACTATTAATAACTATAAAAATAAAATTATGTCAAAATTTACGCGATTATCGCTTATTGGAACACTTCTATTCGTGGGCAGTAGTGCCGCTATTGCTCAGGAATTCTACGTTCGTGGTGGCGTTGGACTTAATGGTGAATCTGCAAAAACAGAATTTAATAATGCCGATCCGAATGGTTTAACAAAAATTCAGCAATCTACAGATGTCACTATCAATGCCGATGGTACAACTCGGGTAAAAGCCTTAAATGGTACATTAGGTAGTGGTTTTAAGGCAAATATAACGGGAGGATATATGTTTAACAAGTATGTGGGCGCCGAAATTGGTTTCAACTATTTCGATGGAGATAAGAAAACCATCGGAAAATTGAGTACTCCCGCAATTAATTCATCTGCAGTGGCTTATCTAAGAGGTTTAGATATTATGCCAGCAATCTTGATTACTCCAGGATTTGAAAAATTGAATCCGTACGCTAGAATAGGAGCATTACTTACGGGCGCTGGAAAACTGACTATTGATAGTGAGGTAATGGCAAAAGATGCTGCAGGACCAGGAACAGACGTTCATGTACAAGCATTGACGGAAGTGACAGCTAAATTTAGCGTTGGGTTTGCTGGAGCAGTAGGTGTTTCTTACCCAATTGGAAAGAAATTAGATGTCTTTGGCGAAATGGAATTTAAAAATTTTAGTATCAAAAGTAAATCTGCCGAAATTAAAGAATATGTCACTACGGGTATAAACGGTAGTAACACATTTCTAATTCCAGGACAGCAATTGGCAGATCTTCCACAAAGCGAAAAGAAGTTTGAATTCTCTGACGAGTACAACGGACTCGTGCAAGGCGAAAATCCTAACCAAGCAAGAACGATTCCTACACAGTTTGTAAATGCAAGTGGTGTTGGAGTAAATATTGGAATTAGATATAGTTTTGGGCGATAGTTATCAGCTTTCAATCTTTGGTCATTGAATAAAATCTTAAAAAAAAGTCCACATCTGACATAATATATTGTCAGATGTGGACTTTTCTTATTCATTAAGTTCTACATCTTGTATTCTGCAATGTTGAATACATTTCTGAGAGTTTTGAGCATTTATAACAACAAAACATTCTCAAGCTGTAAAGGCTAAGAAATGTGCTTTTTCTTTTGATTTTGCTTGTCTCTATATAAGGAGTAAATAACGCCACCCGCAAGTGACAAACCAATTACTGATAGTGAGACCCATTCTGGAAATTTATAGTAATGTACAATAAACATTTTGACACCCACAAAAGATAGTATTATAATCAAACTATACTCTAGATAACTAAATTTCTCCAACATATTGGCAAGGAAAAAGTACATTGATCTAAGTCCCAAAATAGCAAATATATTTGAACTGAATACTAAAAATGGATCAGATGTGATAGCTAAAATCGCTGGAACACTATCTAATGCGAATACCATATCCATTACTTCAATCACTATCAGAGCTACAAAAAGCGGCGTTGCCGCCGTAATGTGTTTTCTTTTTACAAAGAAATGCTCGCCATCCATTTGGGTCGTAATTGGAATCACTTTTCCAATTAACTTATATATAAAGGACTTTTTTGGATTAAAAGTTTCCTCCTCTTCTCCTTTAAATAACATTTTGGCTGCCGTAAATAATAAGAATAAGCCGAAAATATATGTAGTCCAAGAGAATTTATTAATCAAAATTACTCCGAAATAAATCATTAATCCTCGGAATACCACAGCACCCAAAATACCCCAAAATAACACACGATGCTGATATTGCGGCGGAATTTTAAAAGAGGCAAAGATTACTGCAATGACAAATATATTATCAACACTTAACGAAAGTTCGATTAGATATCCGGTAATATATTTTACGGCTGCGAGATTTTGGGTTAAGCCGTCAGGATTTGCAATATAATCTGTTCCATAAAGCCAATAAATAACCCCGGAAAACATTGCGGAAAGGGTGACCCAAATTGCAGTCCAAATTCCTGCTTCTTTTGAGCTAATGATATGCGGATTTTTATTAAAAACACCTAAATCAAGTGCTAAGAAGATAAAAATTGCAATAAAAAATAAAATCCAAACAATCATAGTTACTAATTTTTAATTGTGACAAAGATATACTGCCAAATTTGATATTCTTTTATATAATTATATATTTTCGAGGGTAAAGGATTAATTTTCGAAATATTTGAAGGCTTTTTTCTAAACATTAAAATACAAGCTTTTTCATACAACAATTAGATTTCTAAATTTTTATAATTTATTTTCTTGTAATGATCAAAATTAATTGGGGGTACAAGTGCTGTTTTGTCAAAAAAAGGTATCTTTGCATTCAAATAATGGGGGTCTAAATTAAAATAACACATTTACGATGGGAATATTACGTTTCGAAGCATTAAAAGAAGCAGCAAACAGAGAACCTGTTCATTTTGAAGAAAAGAATAAAAAATCAAACTTGTTTGGGGCAAATGTTTTTAACGAGCATTCAATGAAACAATATCTAACATCTGATGCTTTCAAAGGTGTTCGTGATGCCATCAGATATGGAACAAAAATTGATCGTAAACTTGCTGATTATATTGCATTGGGTATGAAAGAATGGGCAATGTCCAAAGGTGTTACTCACTATACTCACTGGTTTCAACCATTGACCGGAGTTACCGCTGAAAAACATGATGCGTTTTTTGAAACTGATATGGAAGGTGGTTCTGTAGAAAAGTTTAGTGGTGGAATGCTTGTACAACAAGAGCCAGATGCTTCAAGTTTTCCTAATGGGGGAATCAGAAACACATTTGAAGCGAGAGGTTATACAGCTTGGGATCCAACATCACCAGCTTTTATCTATGGTACAACTTTATGTATTCCTACAGTTTTTGTATCTTATACTGGAGAGGCATTAGATTTTAAAACTCCATTGCTTAGAGCATTAACTTCTATAGATCAAGCAGCTTCTGAAGTATGTAGGTACTTTGACAAAAATGTAAAGAAAGTTACCGCTACTTTGGGCTGGGAACAAGAATATTTCCTTATTGATAGTGCTCTTGCAAATTCAAGACCTGATATCGCTATTACAGGAAGAACATTATTAGGGCACACATCTGCAAAAGGACAACAACTAGACGACCATTATTTTGGATCTATTCCATCACGTGCTCTTATTTATATGAGAGATTTGGAAGAAGAATGTATGTTATTGGGAATCCCAGTAAAAACTCGTCACAATGAAGTCGCTCCAAATCAATTTGAACTAGCGCCAATTTTTGAAGAAACAAATCTTGCTGTAGATCATAATTCACTATTGATGGACGTAATGCATAAAGTTGCAGAACGTCATCACTTTAAAGTGCTTTTCCATGAGAAACCTTTCAAAGGAGTTAATGGATCTGGAAAACACAATAACTGGTCTCTTGCTACTGATACTGGAATTAATTTATTAGCACCAGGAAAGACTCCAAAAAGCAATTTGCAGTTTCTTACGTTTTTCATAAATGCGATAAAAGCGGTATCAGAAAACGAAGCACTTCTTAGAAGTTCTATCGCTGCGGCAGGAAATGATCATAGACTTGGGGCTAATGAAGCGCCGCCAGCAATTATTTCAATCTTTATTGGCGAGCAACTTACAAAGGTTTTAGACGAACTGGAAACGGTTTCTTCAGGTAAACTTTCTCCAGAAGAAAAAACCGATTTAAAATTAAATGTTGTTGGAAAAATCCCAGACGTGTTTCTTGACAATACTGATAGAAATAGAACATCTCCATTTGCATTTACTGGAAATAAATTTGAATTCCGTGCAGTTGGATCTTCGGCCAATTGTGCCAATTCAATGACCATTTTGAATACAATAGTTGCAAAACAACTACAAGATTTCAAGATTGAAGTAGATGCGCTTATTGCAAAAGACATGAAGAAAGACGACGCTATCTTCAATATTCTACGTGAGTATATCAAGCAGTCGAGAAATATCCTTTTTGAAGGAGATGGATACAGTGACGCATGGGAAGTAGAAGCTGCAAAAAGAGGTTTAAGCAATTTCAAGACCACTCCTACAGCTTTAAAAGCGAGAGTTTCTCAGAGAACATTAGATTTATTTTCTGAAATGAATGTGATGAATAACGTTGAAGTTATTGCACGATACGAAATTGAACTTGAGGAATACACAAAACGTATTCAGATAGAAGGACGTGTTTTGGGCGATATCGCAAGAAACCACGTAATTCCTACTGCAATTAGATATCAAAATACGTTAATTGAGAATGTAAAAGGTCTTAAAGAAATTTTTGGAGAAGAATTTGCAGAAATAGGAAAAGAGCAAATTGTTCTTATTCGCGAAATTTCGGCTCATATTGAGGGGATCAACTCAAAAGTAGAAGAGATGACTGAGGCGCGTAGACAAGCTAATAAACTTGAGGATCTTCAAGAAATGGCAGAGCACTACTGCGATTTGGTAAAACCATACTTTGATATCATTAGAAAACATTGTGATAAATTAGAATTATTAGTAGATGACGAAATTTGGACAATGACTAAATACCGCGAACTACTCTTTACAAAATAGATTTTTTAGGTTTACCAACAAAAAGCGCTCAACTACAAATTGAGCGCTTTTTTTTGTAAATTGTATTTCGCGCTTTTAATTGTAAATTGCTCTTGTTTAACTGACTTTCTATGACCAAAATCTTTTTATACATTTTACTTATTTTGTTTTCTATTCAGATGCGAGCGCAGGAACAATTTTCTGTATTTTTTGCTAGTGATAAACACGAATTAACAAAATCTGAGCTTATAAGATTGCAGAATTTTGTTGATCAGCATCAAAGGTCTAAAATTGTTGGCGTTTATGGTTTCTGCGACGAAGACGGAAGTGTTGGGTATAATGATACGCTTGCTAAAAAACGAATACAATTCGTAGAATCGAAAATTGGAAATAAAATCAAGTTCAGAGATGATTTCAAGACAAGAAGCTTTGGAAAGCTTCATCAATATTCGAAAATAAAGGCCGAGAATAGAAAAGTGAGTTTGTTTTATTTAGAGGAAAAAGATTTGCATAAAGAGAATGAAATCTTGGGAATTCCGCCACCAATGGTAGAAACTCCAAAAAAAATCTCATATCCAAAAGATGTGGTTATCAGAAATCCTGATAATACAACCTCGAGATTTGTACTCGATACTTTATTTATGGCAAGAGTAAATGAAGCAAAAGTAGGAGAGAAGTTGACTTTAGAAAATCTGGAATTTCAAATAAATACCTTTGCTATTACCAAAGAATCTAGGTCAAAATTATTCGAACTTTTGATTGTAATGGAAAGCAATCCAAAACTGAAAATTGATATTCAAGGACATTTATGCTGCATGCCAAATGACAGATTTGACTTGTCTACACAGCGTGCAAAAGCTATTTATAGTTTTCTTGTTCAGTACAAAATTTCAAAAAGTAGATTGAATTTCCAAGGATTTGGATCTACACAACCGATTTTTCCGCTACCAGAAAAAAACGAATCTGAACGTGCTGCCAATAGAAGAGTTGAGATTTTGATTACAGAAAATTAAAAATGATTGAGTATGAAATATTTTCTACTAATATTATTTTTCTCCGCAAGCGCTTTTGCTCAGCGACAAGTTACCATTTTTTTTGATTTCGATAAGTCTGAACTAACTTCAATTGCCGAAGAACAACTTAAATCTGTTTTCTCAGACCCTCAACTTCAAATTACAAAAATTTACGGCTATTGCGATTGGAAGGGAGATAAAGTCTACAACGACAGCCTTTCTTATGCAAGAGTAAATTCTGTTTATAATTTTCTAAAAGATAGAAATGTAAAAATGGATGCTTCTTTTGAAGGTGTTGGTTTTGGAAAAGATTTTCCGCAAAGTAAAAACCAAGCCGAAAATCGAAAGGTCACGATAAGTTTTGTGCAAGAAAAGACGGATGGTAAAAAAGGGCAGGAGGAAAACTCATTATCTTCTGAAGTTCTAAAGCTTGAAGTTGGTCAAAACATTCAACTCAAAAATATCTTTTTCTATAATAATTCCGCACGAATTCGGTCGGGATCAGAGAAGACTTTGTATGATTTGCAATGCGTATTAGAGGAAAACCCAACCATAAAAATTGAAATTCAAGGACATATATGTTGTCAATTGAATACAGATGTAAATGATATTTCGACGGCAAGAGCAAAAGCTATTTATAATTTTCTAATTCGAAATAAAATCAATCGCAATCGACTTGAATATAAAGGCTATGGAAGTTCGAAACCAGTTTTTGCCGTACCTGAAAAATCAGAGGAAGAAGCCAACGCAAATAGGAGAGTAGAAATTAAGATACTCGCAAAGTAAAATTCTAGTGTTTTACTCCGCTTAGAACTCTGATAATTGCAGCAATAATTCTATATTTGCACCAACAACAACACGCAAATTAATGAGCTCAGATTTAAGTAAAAGATACGCCCAAAGAGGTGTTTCGGCATCAAAAGAAGATGTACATCAGGCGATAAAAAATATTGATAAAGGTTTATTCCCATCTGCATTTTGCAAAATTATTCCGGATTACCTTACGAACGATCCAGAATACTGTCTGATTATGCACGCAGACGGAGCGGGAACAAAGTCCTCTCTTGCCTATATGTACTGGAAAGAGACTTCAGATATTTCAGTTTGGAAAGGGATTGCTCAAGATGCACTTATTATGAATATTGACGATTTGCTGTGCGTTGGTGCAACAGATAATATTCTGCTTTCTTCTACAATTGGACGTAACAAAAATCTTATTCCTGGTGAAGTTATATCTGCGATCATCAATGGAACCGAAGAACTGATTGAAGATCTTAAAGGATTTGGTGTAACAATTCACTCAACAGGTGGCGAGACTGCCGATGTTGGAGATGTTGTGCGTACAATCATTGTAGATTCAACTGTAACCGCTCGAATGAAACGCAGCGATGTTATTGACAATGCAAATATCAAAGCAGGTGACGTAATAGTTGGTTTGGCTTCTTTTGGTCAAGCAAATTATGAGAAATCATATAATGGTGGAATGGGCAGCAACGGACTTACTTCGGCAAGACACGATGTTTTTTCGAAATACCTTGCTACAAAATATCCTGAAAGTTACGATGCCGCAGTTCCAGAAGAATTAGTATATTCTGGAGGTTTGAAATTGACAGATTCAGTAGAGAATTCTCCTATTGACGCCGGTAAATTGGTGCTTTCGCCAACGCGTACATATGCACCTGTAATCAAGAAAATTCTTTCTAAATACGATGCAAAAGACATTCACGGAATGGTGCATTGTAGTGGTGGAGCACAGACAAAAATTTTACACTTCATTGGCGACGATCTTCATATTATAAAAGATAATATGTTTGAAGTCCCACCATTGTTCAAAACGATTCAAGAGCAATCTAAAACAGATTGGAAAGAAATGTATCAAGTTTTTAATTGTGGACACAGAATGGAAATTTACGTGCCTCAAGATGTTGCAGCAGATATTATTGCAATTTCAGAATCTTTTGGGATCGACGCACAAATAGTGGGTAGAGTAGAAGCATCAGAATCAAAGAAACTTACAATCAGTAGCCAATACGGCACTTTTGAATATTAAAAAAATTAAATTAAAATGAAAATAACTCCAAAATTTGGTATTGATAAACTTGTCTTCGGAATGAAGCAAGCAGATGTTGAAGCTTTGCTAGGAACTCCAGACAAAAAGTTTCAAGACGAAGAGGAAAATACAATTTACGCTTACAACAAAGAGAAATGTCGTTTGTCATTTTACGCAGACGAAGATTTTAGACTTGGATTTATCATTACTTCAAATGAAGATGCAACTCTAAATGATCTAAAAGTAATTGGGCTTTCGCCAAAAGACGTTAAACAACAACAAGAGGCAAAAGGAATTAAAGGTTGGGAAGTAGATAACTACGACGTTACTGATACTCACTTTAATGAAGATAATTGGATTGTACTTCATTCAGAATACAATATTATTACTAAGCTTGAACTTGGAGCTACGTTTAACGCACAAGATGAATTTGATTTTAAATTTCCAAAAAAGAAATAATTTTTAAAATTATAAAGCATAAAAAAAGGATTGACAATTGTCAATCCTTTTTTTATTTCTACTAGTTTAATGCTTATTTGGCCACCATTTCTATTTCGAAAATAATATCAGAGTTTGGTGGAATTACATTTCCTGCCCCTTTTTCACCATAACCTAAAGCCGATGGAATAAAAGCAATTATTTTGTCTCCAACAGACATCATATTTGCCGCCTCAAGAAAGCCAGGGATTAATCCACCCTTTTGACCTTTCTTGAAAGGGAAAGGTGCATATCCTCCTTGTTGCATACGTGCTTCATCATATTTACCATATGCTCTATTTACTTCTGGAAAACTACTATCAAATAAACTTCCGTCTGCAAGATATCCTGCATAGTGAATCTGAACATCGGTATCGTTTGCTGTAGTTGTACCTTTTGCTTTCTTTATAAATTTATATTGCAATCCAGATTCAGTTTTAGTCGCAGTTTTTTGTTCCTTTTGGAAGAATGCAACTTTTTCATTTTTTACAGCACCATATTTTTGATCGTATTCTTTTTGCATTGCCTCTTGCGCTGCCATTTGATCTCTTTTGGCTGCCGCTGCTGCTTCTGCTACTTTCTTATCTTCATCTGCTTTTCCTGCGAAGTATTTTGTAAAAGTTGCTGCAGCATCAAATTTTTTAGCTTCAGCTCCATGTCTTGAAATTGTAACCTTCGTCATTATGTCATCTTGACCAATTGCATTTACAACATCCATTCCTTCTACTACATGACCATATACAGTATGTTTTCCGTCAAGCCATGGTGTCGCTTTATGAGTGATAAAAAATTGACTTCCGTTGGTTGCAGGTCCAGAATTTGCCATTGATAGAATTCCACCTTTATCATGTTTCAATTCTGTGATTTCGTCTTTAAATTTATAACCTGGATCGCCATTACCATTTCCAAGTGGATCTCCACCTTGAATCATAAAATCAGCTATAACACGGTGAAATTTTAAACCATCAAAGAAATGTTTTCCCTTGTACTTTGGATCTACAGCTGAATTTGTTCCTTCTGCCAATGAAATAAAGTTGGCTACAGTAATAGGAGCTTTTTTATAATCAAGTTCTAAAACGATGTTTCCTTTTGTTGTTTCTATTGTGGCAAATATTCCATCTGCTTTTTTAGAATCTTTTGATTTTTGAGCTTGTGTACTTACAACGGTTGCAAGACAAAGTGCTATTAATTTTAATCTCATAGTTTGTAATTTATAAATTTGTGGTTACTAGCTTATTTAATTTGTTCCTGAAGTTTTACTGTAAAAATAATATTTGCGTTTGGAGGAATTGCGTCTCCAGCTCCTTGTGGCCCATATCCTAAATGTGAAGGAATAAATAAAATTGCTTCATCTCCGATATTTAATTTCTCAAGACCTTCTATAAATCCAGGAATCATTCCGTCTTTCTTTCCCACTTTGTAAGGAATTGGCTGATACATTCCTGCACTTTCGCGTCGTGGATCAAATTTTCCGTAAACCTTGGCGATTGAATCTGAGCTACTGTCAAATAACTGGCCACTTTCTAGATATCCCGCATATTCTACAAAAGCAGTACTTCCATCTTTTGGTTTGGCACCATTTCCTTTTTTGGTAATGGTATAACGCAAACCTGTAGAAGTTTTTGTCGCTTTTGCTTTTATTGCAGCAAAATCAGCGGCAGTTGTTGCATAAAGTTGCTGGTTTTTTTCCTTGTTTGCGATGCGTTCTTGTTCAGCTTCTTCAGCATTTTTTATCTGATTGTCCTTATCTGTTTCAACATATTCGCTAAAAACTTTGACAGCATTAAATTTCTTTGCTTCTTCACCTTTTCGAATGATGTGAACATTTTTGATAACGTCGCCCATTTGGATTTCATTTACAACTTTCATACCATCGCCGATGACGTATCCAAAAACGGTATGTTTTCCATCAAGAAATGGAGTTGGAACGTGCGTAATAAAAAATTGACTTCCATTAGTTGCAGGACCAGCATTTGCCATTGATAAAGTTCCAGATTTACTATGTGTTAGATCTGAAAATTCATCTTTAAATTTATATCCAGGACCTCCTGATCCGTCGCCCATTGGATCTCCGCCTTGAATCATGAAACTAGGAATCACGCGGTGAAATTGCAAATTTTGGTAAAATGGTTTTCCTTTATATTCAGGACTTACAAATTCGTTTTTACCTTCGGCAAGAGTTATAAAATTGGCAACTGTAACTGGCGCTTTTGTAAATTCGAGCGTTGTAAGGATTGTTCCTTTTGAAGTTTCAATTTCGGCGTACAATCCGTCAGGAAGATCGCCATATTCTTTTTTGCAAGATGCTAATGAAATAATACACAAAAGCATTAGAATTTTCTTTGTCATGTTGAGTAAAACTAGTTAGTAGATTTTTCAATTTTGTTTAAAGTCACCGTATAAAGTAGCGGCACATTACGATCAATACGTTTGTTATCGCCCAGATATCCGTAAGCTAAATGTGATGGGAATAAAAAAGTCACTTTTTCGCCTACTTTCATTAATTTTATTCCATGTCTAAGACCCATAATGATATTTTCTTTATCAATATGGTACACTTGAGGTTGTAGTTGGATTTCAGAATAGATAACATTTCCGTCTAAATCCTGAATCTCGTAAGTGTAGTTTACAACATCACCGCGGACAGGAGTTACATTATCGGTAGTATTTTGATTTTGGTAATAATACCAATAACCTTTATTACTAGAAATGTATTTTAATTCTGGATGACTCTTAATTATAGAATCAATTTTTGCTTCTTCACCTGCTACCAATTTTTTGTTGCGCTCCACAGATTCTGTCAGGAAACTTCCTTCTGAATGCGACAATGGTCTGCGAGGACCTTGATGATCTGCACAAGAAAATAGGCTTAGTCCAACTAATAAACCTGTAGTAATTTTTAAAATATTTTTCATGCTTCTATATTGTTATCGCTCAAAATCTTTTCAAATCTTGCGAGCGTTTCTGGAACAGAAAGTTCAGATTTGCCTCCTGCAGCATTAATATGGCCGCCACCATGAAAATATGTTCTTGCGAATTCATTTACATTAAAATCTCCCAGCGATCTAAAGGAAATTTTGGTAATTTTCTCATCTGCATTCTCGATAAATATCGCAGCAAGATGCACACCTTTTATCTTCAAACAATAATTTACAATTCCTTCTGTATCACCTTTGCTATATTTAAAAAAGTCTAAATCTGCTTGGGTTAAGAATGTGTAAGCAGCATTATGCTCCTTTAGTACTTTGATGTTAGTCAATGCTTTTCCGAGGAGCTGCAAGCTTTCAAAACTATTATTGTCAAACAGACTGCTTTGTATTGTTCCGCTATCAATGCCGAGGTCTAGCAATTTTCCTGCCACTTGATGTGTGGTTGAAGTTGTTGAGCTATATTTAAATGAGCCGCTGTCTGTAACGATTCCTGTGTATAGACAACTTGCAATATCTTTATCGATAAGATTTGTAAGATTTAGAAAGCCAATGAAGTTGTAGACCATCTCGCATGTGGATCCCATTTTTGGATCAGAATACGTAAACTGTGCATAATCATCGGGCATTTGATGGTGATCAATCATCACAAATGGAGCTTTTAATGTGCTTAGAACTTCCTGCATTTCGCCGGTTCTGTGCAATGCATTAAAGTCTAAGGTGAAAATTATTTCTGCCTCATTTAATATCTTTCTTCCGGCGGTTTTATCTTTTTCGTAAATCGCCACTTTTTCAGATTCTGGAAGCCAGGATAAGAAATTCGGAAAATCGTTTGGCGCCAAAACCGTGGTCGAATGTCCTAATTTTTGTAGTAGAAGTGACAGTCCGAGAGTTGATCCCATCGCATCTCCGTCGGGACTTCTGTGAGGAATTATACAAATTTTCTTAGGCTCGGCGAGTAGGTTTTTTAAATCCTGAATATCATTTTCGTTCATACTTGCGAAGATAGTTTTTTTTGTCAAATTTTAAGTTGGCAAAGGTCATTTTAAGACTTTGAAGCCATTGAAATTGATGTGTTGTTTTTGTAGCTTTCGCTAAATTAAGGTAGGATTCTAGCCCTGATAGAAACGGAAATCCCGGAGGACGAAAGCTTTTTTTTTGCTGGCAGAAAAGAGCGACTGAAAGAAGCTCCTTTTATGTCCTTGCAAAAAACAGCTTTGGGCCGAGGAATTGCAGAGAATAGCAGGAAATAGCTCCTTAAAATAATTGAAAGCAAAATGCTGATGAAACCATAATTACAAACTTGCAATTGGAGTCTCATCAGCACTTTAATAAATTATTATTTAGAAGTCGCAATCACAAAATTTAGTTTGAGCTTAACGCCAATTTGCATTAAATCTACTAAATCCTGCACCTTTAAATCTGCGGGAATTCTAATTACGACCGTTCTGTCGTTGCTGGCATTTGTTCTGCCAATAAGTTCTAATTCTAGTTGATCAAATTCGACTTGAGTCTTATTCAGAAAGTACAATTTATCGTCGGTAACAGATAATGTAAGGTGATCCTTGTTTGTAGATTCGTTATTATCTGCTTTGGGCAAAGTTAATTTTATAACATTTGGATTGGCCAAAGTGGAGATAATAAGAAAAAATAAAAACAGGAAAAACATGATATCTGCAAGCGCGGATGTTGGAATTTCTGCCTTAAATCTTTTATTTCTCTTAATTGCCATCTGGTTCTTGTATAATATTTATAATTTCTAGTGTCTGCTCTTGCACTCTTGCAAGATATCTGTCAATCATCATATTGAAAACGTGGTACGCAGAATATCCAATAACTCCCACAATAAGTCCAGCTCCAGAACTAATCATCTTTTCGTAAAGTCCTCCAGAAATTGTCTGGATATTTAAGTTTCCAGTTACAGATATTGTGTGGAAAATTTTGATAACTCCAAGAATAGTTCCAACGAAACCAAGAATTGGGGCAATACCAGAGATAAGACCTAGGTAACCAAGATTCTTCTCCATTTTTACGATTTCGATAGTCGCAGTTTTGTCCATGATTGCTTCAATTTCGCTGATAGGGCGACCAATACGAGAAAGTCCGCTTCCTAAAACGACACCAGTAGAAGTGTGCTCGCGAGTACATAAGATCATCGCATTATCAACCTTTCCGTTTTGCAATTGCATTCTAATATCGCGTAAAAGATGTGGATCTTGTTTTGTTAATTTAGTAATCGACATATAACGTTCGAAGATTACGTAGATACACAGGAACAATAAAAGTATAATGGGCACGATCATGACACCACCTTTCATTAGAAATTCTATGTACGAAATGTTTTCAGTAATACCTACCTCTGATGTGTCTGCAGTAGATGCTGCGGTAGCTAAAGTGTCTGTGACAGTTGCTGTTTGAAGCAGAAAATTTAAAATCGGCATACAGATTTTTGTTTTGGTTTAATTAGTTACAAGTTTTTTTAAAAGCTCAAAAATAAGTCAAATTTTGCGAAAGCTATTCAATCTTTTCTGAATAACGAAGATATTTTAT
>CBDUDY010000041.1:0-15116 GCA_965366055.1 uncultured bacterium | reverse complement strand
ATTTTTTGATAGGTATGTTCGATGAATTTCTGACCACCAAAACCAGGATTTACAGACATAATCAGCACATGATCAATATCTTGAATAATTGATTCCAAATTGTTGACCGCGGTATGAGGATTTAGAGCAACTCCAGCCTTCATTTCGTGCTGATGAATCTCCTGAATTGTGCGATGCAAATGGGCACAAGTTTCAATATGGACAATCAAATTATTCGCGCCTGCTTCCTTAAAACGACTGATATAACGGTCGGGATTTACAATCATTAAGTGCACATCAAGCGGTTTTGACGCATAGCGATTTATGGCCTCAAGAACAGGGAAACCAAAGGAAATGTTGGGCACAAAAACGCCATCCATAATGTCGACGTGGATCCAATCTGCCTGACTCGCATTGAGCATTTCGACATCTTTTTTAAGACATCCAAAATCGCCGGCGAGAATTGAAGGAGCTATAAAATGTGACATAGTACTATTTTATAAAATATGCTACTAAAGTAGTAGTTTGCAAGCTGTTATAAAGGTAACTTTGAAATTAAAGAGAATTAACTATTTGATTCCGTACTATTTAGACATCAAAAGTTAAGGAGATTATTAGCGGCATTTTTTATAACCTTTTAGAAATTACTTATATAAATAAGGTAGCGAATCGACAGACTATATCTCATTTATAAATAAAAATTTAAAGTAGAATTTCGAAAAACAAGTCCAAATATTTAAAAACTACAGAATTGCAAAAAATGGATGCATCAAACATCAAAGAAAACTATCAAAACATTGGGGTGATTGTAGCACATCCTGATGATGAAACCCTTTGGTGTGGAGGAACGATGCTTCTGAATCCAGGTTGCAATTGGTTTATTGCTTGCTTATGCAGGAAAAATGATGCTGATAGAGCTCCAAAATTTAAAAAGGTTTTGAAGGTTTTTAATGCCAATGGATTAATGGGAAACCTCGATGATGGTCCCGAACAAAAGCCGTTGGACGACGAGATGGTTCAGGAAAGTATTTTAAAACTTTTGCCAAATCAAGCTTTTGACCTAATCATTACACATAGCGCTTTTGGCGAATACACAAGGCATTTGCGTCATGAAGAAATTGGCCGAGCAGTACTAAAGTTGTGGCAAGAGAAAAAAATTGATTCCCAAGAAATTTGGGCATTCGCTTTTGAAGATGGAAATAAACAATATTATCCGAAGGCAATTAATAACGCAAATATTCAGCAAATACTTCCTCAGAATATTTGGGATGAAAAATATCGAATTATAACAGATATGTATGGTTTTGAAAAGTCTGGTTTTGAAGCCCAAACTACACCAAAAACCGAAGCTTATTGGCGCTTTCAAAATCCTGATGATGCTCAAAAATGGCTAGAACAGAAAGAAACTTAACAACCATATTCTATGAAAGTATTAGTTCTTTATGATTACCCACCTTCTCCCGGAGGACTTGCCACACAAGGAGATTTATTGTACCGCGGACTGCTAGAATTGGGAGTGGATGCTCACGCCGCCCATTTTGAATCGGCGCAAGAAAAGGAATGGTATTATCGATGGTTTGAACCTGATGTAGTTGTAGGCATTGGCTATTGGGGGCACACACCTCACCTAGTTTTGCATCCTCAGCGTTACGGTATTAGAGCGGTGCCGTGGTTGGTAGCAGATGGATATATTGCCAATTATCAAGAAATTCTAAATGAGCTTCCTCTAATTCTTGTGACTTCAAATTGGGTAAAAGAAATGTATGTGAGAGATGGTATTAAAGCCGAAAATATCGTGGTACTTCCGGTTGGTTGTGATACGAAATCGTTTATTCCATTTGACAAAAAAGATCCAAAAATAGTGGCTGTGCGCGAATCTTTGGGAATTTCGCCAGATCAAATTATGATATTGACCGTTGGAGGAGATGCCACTTCCAAAGGCGCGCAAGAAGTTATGCAGGCATTGGCGATTATCGATACTAAAGCTCCTGATTGGAAATATGTTTGTAAAGTTTGGCCGCAACCGCGAACAAAAGCTCAGAATCTTTTAGACCTTGAAATGGCAAGTCATTTAGGATTAGAGAAAAATATTACTTACGCCACTAACACTATTTCTAGAAATTTCATGCCTTATCTAATTGGTGCTTGTGATATTTATGCCGCTCCGTCACGACTTGAAGGTTTTGGAATGCCACAAGTGGAAGCGGGCGCCTGCGAAAAACCTGTAATTGGCATTAAAGCCATGGGAATGCTCGACACACTCATTGATGGAAAAACAGCACTACTTGCGGAAGTTGCAAGAAAAATTGTCGTAAATGAAGTAATGCTTGGCGAAGAGTCGGGCTACGAAAATAAACATAAAGTAATATTTGATAGTCCTCGAACTGTAGATTACCGCGCAAATGTTCAGGACATTGCAAAAGATCTACTGTTATTAATGAATGATGAAAATCTACGAAATCAACTAGGAAAAGCTGCTAGAATTCACGTGGTCGAAAATTTCGACTATCTCGTAGTAGCTCGAAAATTTATAAAAATAATGCAGGATAAACTCGGAATAAACTAAAGAAATCATGAATTCAGAAAATCAAAAATTAGTAGAATCTGCGAAAACTGCTGCTCTGGAAGTTCTTCTACACAACGCAAATGGTCCTTTTGATAATTTGCCAAGAACTGCGGGTTGGGGTTATCCAGAACCTTATACTAGAGATCTCTTAATTTCATTTTTGGGAATAAGTGCTTCGAAGAATCCAATTCTGATTAATAGTTTGAAAAAAGTTTTAGAAACCCTTGCAGAAAATCAATCTGAAAGAGGAGAAATTCCTTCGCTCGTTAACGATAAAAACAACTTGGGATCAAGCGATACTACGCCACTTTTCCTAATGGCGATTGGAATTTTCAGAAAGATTCATAACGATCCTGATTTTCTAAAAGAAGCCGTTGATAAGGCTGTGGTATGGATGGAATATCAAATTCCGACAAGTCATTATCTCATTGCGCAACAGCCTACAAGTGATTGGCGTGACGAACAATGGGTTTTAGGATATGGATTATTTGTAAATGGTTTGACTTATACTGGTCTAAAACTGCTAGGAAAAGATGAAAGCGCGACTAATTTAGGAAATGCAATAAATGAATTTACATATTCTTCAGACACATCTCATATTAGTTCACACGAGGGTCTTGCAATTGCCGATAAACCCTATTATGCATTGTGGTCCTACAAAGTTTACAGTAGTGAGCGGTTTGATTTACTAGGAAATAGCATTGCTATTCTGTCTGGTTTAGCGACGATTGATAAAGCGGTAAAAATTGTCAAATGGATTGGAACATCACGTAATAAGATGCGTGAAAACAAACAATTAGCAATCGATCTTACACCGAATTTCTTTCCTTTTATCCAGCCCGAAGATGCTGATTGGTTACCACGATATGCGCAATTCAATAATCCTGGAGACTACCATAATGGCGGAATTTGGCCATTTATTAGCGGTTTTTATATTGCTGCTCTCGTTGCATCAAAAGAATATGATTTAGCAGAGAAAGAGCTATTAGAATTAACCAAACTTATCAAAAAACCTGTCAATACTGAACTTGAATATGGTTTTAATGAATGGTATAAAGCGCAAGATGGTAAGCCAATGGGGCAAGATTGGCAAACATGGAGCGCTTCTAATTACCTGTATGCGGCAACTTGTGTTCAAGAAAGAAGCACTCTTTTCTTTGAGAACAATCAGTTGATAAATTAATTTTCACACAATTCCTTTCTACTACAATCTGCTAATTCCAGTTTGAACAATACAATTGATTTTATCGATTTTGACATTATGCCTAATTAATTTTAAAAGTAATTACAGGAATTTCTGCATGATTAGCAACTTCCTCCCCAATACTATGATTAAAGAAATGAGCTAATCCTCTTCTTCCATGGGTTGGAACGCCAATTAAATCTGCATTAGTCTCTTTACTAAATTTTAATATTCCTTCTTCAACACTTTTATCGCTGTAGCTATTAGTGCTGATATTTTCCGGACTGATTTTAGTTTCTTTCAGCAAGGTTTCAAACTTATCGCTAATTTGGTTTGAAGTTAGAAAGTCACTTCCTGAAGTATTTACGTATAAAAGATGCATTTTTGCACCAAATTTCTGGCATAGATTGCTGGCATTTACAAAAGCCTCTTTATTTTCTTCCTCCCAATTTGTGGCAAAAACGAAATTCTTAACATCGAAATTTTCATTTCTACTTTTTATAACTAAAACCGGAATGTCTGAAGTTCTAACTACTTTCTCTGTATTAGAACCTACAAAAACTTCTCTGAGGCCGCTAGAACCGTGAGATCCCATGACAATAATATCAGCGTTGAATTTGTGGGCAGAATCAACAATTCCTTTGAAATTTTGATGATTTTGAATTTGCTCCTCGTAGGCAACTCCCTGCATAAAAGGTAATTCGGACATTTCTTTAAAACGTTTTTTGGTCAGCATCATATAGAATATTGCACTTGGTATATCCCCTTGAGAAGTATTTTGATTTGAAGCCACATCATTTGACAATTGCTCTGTTGGCAGTAGATGCTCTGGAATTTCTAACATATGCAAAAGAATTAATTTCGCACCATATTTTTTTACTAATTGTACTGCAACTTCTAAAGCATAATTAGCAGTTTCGGAAAAATCTGTTGGAACTAGGATTGTTTTCATTATACTAAAAGTTTAAAGTTATACCCAAATTTATGACTATAAACCCTCCAATTTTGCTACTTAAGTAGCAGTCTAGAAACAGATTAAAAAGTACCTTTGACTTTAGGGGAAATTCTTCTGCAAATGGATTAAATAATAAAGTGTGTTATTTTTTTTGATGCGCTTTTGAATAAATTCTTTATTTTGATTTATTATAGTCCATCTAAAAATTAATGGTGAGCAGATAGAAATTCTATTTCCACAATGATCAGTTACGATCAAAAAAACTTCCGAATAATAACTGTGTTACGATTTTTAGATAAATTTCTCGAACTAGAAATTATATAAAATCAAAACTGTATTAAATATGTCGTTTGATAAATATTGATTTAGATTTGAGAAAAATAACTATTTTAGAATTATCATTAATTAAATCCGCACTTCTCACTCGCTATGAACTACGTCATTATAATCTTTTCCATCTTAATCATTTTAGTTATTTTCTCGCTAATTAAAAGTTCTCACAAGAGGAGACTTGCGCCTTTTCCTGCAGCATGGCATCCTTTGTTATTGGAACACGTGCATTTTTATGCAGATTTATCATTAGAAGAACAGAAAAGATTTCAGGACAGAATGATGGTTTTTTTAAGTGAAGTTTTTATTGATACGGTAAATTTAAAGTTAGAAGAATTGGACAAAGTCTTAATCGCGGCGAGTGCTGTTATACCTGTATTTGGTTTTAAAGAGTGGCATTATGCCAATTTGAGCGGCGTCCTTTTATATCCGGACACCTTTAATGACGATTTACAATTTGACACAAAACATAAAAAAAGAAATATTCTAGGTTTGGTAGGAACGGGAAGATTTGAAAACCAAATGATACTTTCGAAAAAAGCGCTTCATGATGGTTTCAAAATAAGTTCAGATAAACACAATACAGCCGTGCATGAATTTGTACACTTAATTGACAAAATGGATGGTGTTACAGATGGAATACCCGAACGATTGCTGCAACAACCCTACATAAGCCAATGGTTGAAGCTAATTCATAGAAAGATGGAAGAAATCAATAATAATGAATCGGATATTCGAAAATATGGAGGAACGAGTGAAGCAGAATTTCTCGCAGTTGCTTCAGAGTATTTTTTTGAGCAACCTGAAAAATTCGAAAAGAAACATCCCGAACTTTATAAAATGCTGAGTCAATGTTTTAGAACAAATTAGTTTTAGAAAATTTATGAAAAGACATTTTCATAGCAAAAGCACTAATCACTTTTACTTATGATCCTTTCCTTCTATTTTTCATAATCTTCTTCAAAACAGTTGGCAACGCAATTAGATCGTAATATTCATCGTAAACCAAGTACATCATTGTCCAACTAGGATCAAATTTCTCTTTAAATTGGTACAAACCTTTATAATGTGAGAATCTTTTTAGTTTTTCGTAAGCAGTTTGCAAAGCGTGTTCTTGTATATTTTTGGGTTCATCGATACCGCTGAGCGGCACCATTCCAAGGTTACAAGATTTATAACCTCGATTTTTTAATTCTTCAAACATTTTTACAAATAGAAAATCCATAGTTCCGCTAGGAGCCGTTTTGGATTTTCGCATCAAGTCAAAATTTGCTTCACCTTTGATATAATCTGGAATAATATTTACGAAACTTTGTATTTGACCTTCTTGGTTTTCAATGGTAAAAATTCTTTGGTTTTTCAATTCTAGTTCAGAAAAAATTCCCTGAGAAAAAACAATTTCTTTTAGATTCATCTCTTCCAGCCAATCATTACTCACGGATTTTAGCTGCTGCAAAAAACCTTCTTTTTGAGGCGCTTCATATACTTTGAAGACATAATTAGATCTACTTAATTTACTAACAACTTTCCGAAGGCCTTTTCGGTCGCTTGATTCAAGATTAAAATCCGCTAGATTTACAACTGCTTCCTCACCAATAGGCAGTATTTTTTTATTGAGCGATTTATAAAGTTCCAAATAGTTTTCGGGAACTCGATAATAGGCAATGAAAAGACCTTTCTTTCGGCAATCTGCTTCGAAATCTAGAATAATCTTCTTTTGAATTTCAGCGGTTTCGGCAACAGGATTTTCTAAAACCAAAACATAATCGGAAGCTATTTTATAACTAACAAAACCCGTTTTCTCTTTATTAAACCAAAAGCGTTTGTCATCGTAGGTTTTAAAATAATCAAGGCTACTAGATCCATATTTTTCGACTAATTGCTTTGCAAGTTGATTTTCTTCCAACAAAGGAATTGCATCTTTAAAAATATAAGGTCGGAGAAATAAGTACACCCAAAAAATCATAGTTAGCAATCCCAAAATATGTAGTCCCAATAAAAACGACTTGGCAAAAGAAGTAATTGGATTTAAATCGATATTCAGTAAAAAGAATATTGTAAGCGTTTCTTGAAAAGATTCCCACAAAGAAAAACTCACAGCAAAATGTTTAGTGTCCAAAAAATAGAATGCAATCGTTCCCGCGGTAACAACACAGGAAAATGCAACAATAGCAGGAAACCAAATCATTTTTTTTATTCGGGAATGAGGTTTTAGAATGTACTGTTTTCGAGTAAAAAGCAGGAAAATTAGAGTCGTAAGCGCTAAGGACGATTCTTCCCAATCGATACCTTTTGTGATATGCCCAATTAAAGAAGCCGAAGAAAGTATCACCGCTAGCAACCAAGCGCTTTTAAGTCCTCGAAAAAGATATATCGCAATCATCAGCATAATTACTCCCGCAAATAGGACAAACCAATTTGAAGCTTGAATGGTTGCAATAGGAAGTATTTGTTGCAGCACATTAATACGTTCAGGCAGCGCGGGCGTTATTGCAGAAATGATGTTTACAATTCCCAAAATAAAAAGAAGTAAGGCTGGAAAAATTCGAAAGAGTATACTGTCTTTCTTGACCACAAATGCTATTATTCCTAAAACAAGCACGGCCCAAAAGTCAAAAAATCGAAAAAGAAAAACTACTGAAAGCGCATTAACTGCATTAAAACCAAAAAAAGTTAGCGCATAGGTGAGCGATAATTCAATGATTCCGATCCCTCGAAGCAAAGGCGAACTTAATAGAATAACCACAACTAAAGTATATCCAATGATTGCGACCATAATTGAGGGAGGAAAATCAAGTGCAATCATTGAAATATAAAGATGAGCAACTCCGATAATTTCAATTACGCAGGAAAATAGCACTACTTTCAAAACTTCTATCTTCTTAATAGGATAAGTTCGCAATAGGTTGAGCGTATCGGCAAATTCTGGAGCTTTCTTTTCTAATAATCGAAAAACAAGACCGTTGTTTTTGATACTGAAAATCAAATAAATTAGTATTCCTAAAACTGCAGAAATACTGATGATTCCAACTGAAATATTTGCGTTAATGCCACCTTTGAGAAAAAGTAAAAATAGTGCGGGAATTGCAATCAGAATACTAGATGCAATTGAACATAGAGAAAATATAGTTGAAGCATAATAACTATATGTTTTATCAATTCCATACTTTTCTTCAATTCCTTTATTAAAGAAAAAAATATTGGTAATCATTCCAGCAGGTATAAAAACGCTGATGAAATTTCGTTTTAAATAAATTAAAATTCCACTCAACAAAGAAATGTTTTTTTGCACAGCTCTAAAACTGTATTGGTACATCCAACCTTGCACTACACTAAAAAGCAGCACAAGTAGAATTCCCAAAAGTACCAGCGATTTATTTGCTTGTAATAAAACCGATTTCACCTGCAATACTTCAGCTTTTTCATGCTTTATAAAGTAAATGCCTAGCAAAATAAAAAGTACCGCAAAGCCTATTTTTAAAATTAGCTTTTTGTTGGTTTTGAAAGTTGCTAAATATGACATAGACTCAATTTTCTAGTTGATTATTTTTCTAGACACAATTCCTATCTTGCAAAAGTGTTACTTCAAATCCATTAGAATAAAATAGCTGTTTTATTGATTTGAGAAAAATTCTACCATCGAAAAAGCTACATTTAAATTTCGAAAGAAAAAGAGCTAATTATTCTTTTTAAAAATTAAACTGAGAGAATATTAAAACAGATGTTTTTTCAAGATAACCTAAATTTTATCTCAGCTCAGACTAATTTTCATTTTCTTGAAGATGTAGAATATGTAAAAATCTGTGCGTTATAGGTGCGAAAATTACTGCTACCATACTCAAAAATGCAATACCACTAAAAAGCGCATAAAATGATGAGAACCATTTTCCCGCGTCCGTTTCCATAACATTAACTGGTCCCATTCCTGTCAAAATCATTGAGGCATTGTAGAACGAATCCAACCATAAAAGCTGTCCAAAATAATGATATCCAAAAGTTCCCATTCCAAGCGACAAAGCAATTAATCCCAATGAGAACAAAAAATAAACTAATACCCTTACTATAAACTTTCTAAAAGGCAATAATGGCATTGATTTATGCTCCAATTTTACTGCTTCCATTTTCGATTATTAATTTTAAGATTACTAAAAATTTCGTTTTATACCAATTGATAAAATGCTCGAGATATACACCAAACGTAGTTTTTGATTCGCAGTTTTCAATAATTACAAAACTTTAGAACTATTCTACAATTTGCTAAATCTAATTATTCATTTCTAGTTCCTTCTTGAGTATTTCGGCTCTTTAGCCATTTGTCTAAAGGCTGTAATGCAATATTTACAATCAGTACCAAAACAGTACAGATAACAGTTTGAATAAAGTAACCTGATCCCGCAACGCAACCTATTGCGGCAGTACACCACATCGTTGTCGCAGTTGTCAGTCCATGCACATTTAGACCTTCTTTGAAAATAATTCCTGCACCCAGAAAACCAATTCCCGATACAACTTGGGCAATTATTCTGGTAACATCTACATTTTCGGAAAAATCACTAAACTGTATTGCAAGCATTGTAAAAATGGCGGATCCTGCCGTTACCAACATTGTAGTTTTGAGTCCTGCCGACTTATGCCGCCATTGCCGTTCAAAACCAATGCAAAGCCCCGCAAAGACTGCCGTACTAAGACGTAATAAAAATTCTGAATTTTCCATAGCATCATAAAGGTACTGATATAAAATTTATAATGACTTAGATATCAAGCGCTATAAGTACTAAAAACATGACCAATAAGCGATGTCAAACCCATTGCTACTGTTCCCCAAAATGTAATTCGCAAAATTGCCTTTTTTACATTCGAACCTCCAGCTTTCGCTGCCATTGCACCCAATAAAACCAGGAATACAATCGCAAAAATATATTGCAAAATTTCCATTTTTGGCAACGATCCGAAAATCGCAACTAGAAATGGTAGTAAACCACCAATTGTAAAGGATGCGCCCGAAGAAAATGCTGCTTGCAAAGGTCTTGGCTGGGTAATTTCATTAATGCCCAATTCATCTCTAGCGTGCGCTTCAAGTGCGTTGTGCTTCATGAGTTGTATCGCGACATTCTGCGCCATTTCTTTTTCCAAACCACGTTTTTGATAAATCGCAGCTAATTCTTGAAGTTCGTCTTCAGGAGAATTAGCCAACTCATTTTTCTCCCTCTCTAAATCTGCATTCTCAATATCACTTTGCGAACTTACTGACACATATTCACCTGCCGCCATAGAAAGAGCACCTGCCACCAAACCGGCTAGTCCCGCGAGCACAATCGATTCTCGAGTAGTACTTGCCGCGGCAACTCCAATGATAATGCTTGCGGTAGAAAGTATCCCGTCGTTCGCGCCCAAAACTGCTGCACGTAGCCAATTACTTCTAGTGCCATAATGATTTTCTGATGTTGTCATAAATTCTAAATTTAGAAAGTCACAATTATCCCAACTGTAGTAAAATCAACTGATCGATTAAAACTAAAATCAGTTTTATACCGTCTTTCCAAAGTTGCTCCAGTTTCATCTACCTCTATTTTCTTAATTATTCTTCTATTGGCCGCATTTTTACCAATTGCATATCCCATCAAAATTGCTATTGGATAATCTGAAGCCCAATGAACTCTCGAACTCATCATCTCAAAACCCAAAATTGCTGCCAACGAATAACCAACGGGTTTTAGATATTTATTGTCTGGATAATTTGTCGTCAGTACCGTAAGTGCCGCCATATAAGTAGTTATATGTCCAGATGGCATCGCATCGTAACGAGGCGTATCGGTGCTGTAGGCTTTAAAGCTTGGAAAAGGAGTCCAATGTCCGCCAGGATTTTCATTTATTATTGCAGCACTTGGACTTTCTCTGCCGGTAACTCTCTTTATTGTTTGAGTAACAACTCCCGCGCTAAGGATTACTTCAATTAATTCGCTCGCGGTATTAAGTGCGCGATAATCGTCGTTAATCAGACCAACTGCATAAAAACCGCCCGCGACCAAAACAGGCGTTAATCCATTTCCCAAAAAATATATTGCGCCATTTATATCTTCAGGTATAAATTCTATTTCAAGAATTCTTGTATATCTCACATTACCTGCCAATCCAATAGGATCACCTAATTCCTGTGCATTATCCAGCAATTTCTGATCGAAAGGCAATAAGAGTATTGTGCTTCCAACAGTCGCTCCGATCAGACCCAAATTTTCTTTCTTAATTGCTGATGTTCCAAGATCTAAAAGGTCGTTTGGAACATACCGAACAACATCCAATAAGGTAGGTTTTTTATAAATATAGATTGAACCATCTTTCAATTTATACTCCTGTTGTTGTACTATTGATTCCTGTCCAAAAGAAAAATTCGAAAGAAAATAGGATAATACTATGAGACTGATTTTAGACATCGATAATAGAAATTAGTATTTATCTGTTTCAGCTTTATTACTTTGGTAGCTTCTGAAAAATTGAATTATAAATTTAATTTGGAATTCTAAGTATATTCTAAAGTGAAAAATAGCTTCGGGAAAAAGCATCAAATTAGTTAAAACGTCATTTCGAGTATTAAAGATAAAGCTTCTCCAAAAACTTTTACGGATTCACTCTGAACTTATTCAAAATAAATACTTTAGCAAAACTTTAATATTCCCGAATGAACAACAAGTATTACCAGACGAAATACTTTTATATATTGCTACTGCTCTTCAATCTGTAAAATCAATCGACAAATTGCTAAGAGAAATAGGATTTTTTGAGTTTAACTTAAACGAATATAACTTTGGAATGAAATTACTTCTACCTATTTTAATTCTATGTTCCTTTAAATCCTTCTCTCAAGAAAAGGATGGAATTCACAATTTAGCGAAAGCGCAAGATTCTATTCGAAGTACTCAAAAACCACAAGATAAAATTTCGAAAACAGACACTTTATCAATCTTAATTCCGAAGAATATTATCGAGCTAAATGAAGTCAAAATCCGACCGAATTCACAAATCAGCGCTTATTCTTTGGGCATTATTCCAAAACCAGTAAAAACACCGACACAATACGAACGGCAATTATTGACCGCTGGCGATTTTAAGCCAATTCATCTTCTTGGTCTATTGGGTGGAAGCTTGCAAGTAGATCCAATTCTGAATGCCATTAATGGTAAGACGAAACGACTGAAGAAATATGTCGAAATCGAGAAACAGCAAAAATATCAAGAGTACTTATCTGTAAATTTTAAAGAATATTTTACTGAGCAATTAAAAATTGATTCAGAATATATCGGAAGTTTTATTATTCATCTTTGCGACGACAAAAAAGTTATGAACCTCATCGCAAGCAAAAGTTTTGAAGAACTTGAATTTTTGATGGCAGAAAAATGGTTTGATTTCAAGAGTAATCAAATTGACATTCCTCTGCCTAAGACAGAAATTATCACAGAATAATAAAAAATTAAATTATTTAGGCTGAACAGAATTGATAAATTTCTGATCGCTTTCACTTAGTGGAAAAACATTATATTTTGTCCAAAAATTCTCTGTGAAATCTGTGCCCGCCTCGAAAATCGATTTTTTATCATAGCCTTTTTCAGGGATTTGCACATCTTTTTTGAATTCATAAACAAATAAGTCATTCGAAAAATCAAAAGTATGATCTACTTTTTTGCCCATCTTCACATACATTGATCCCTGTTTTTTGTTGTAATTTAAGATGTACTGATCATTGATATTTTTAAATTTTGACCAGATTAATATATTATTAATCTTCACTTTCGCAATTATTACACTAATCAATTTGGAATTTTTAAAGTGACTTTCTGAGCTATAAAGCTTGTATTCAAGAATGCTTTTTGTAGCCGGGTCAATTATAACGTAGCCTTTAAGCAGGAATTTATTACTTTGTTCATCCGGTACTACCGAAACATATTCGTACTCGCTTCCGTCCGCTTCCTTTTTTATTCTCCTTTCAAATTCATAATTTTTATCCTTCAAAAGTTTCTCAATTAAATCAAAATTGTAAGAACTTTTTACATAATCCTTTACATCTAAGGTCGAATTTATACTATTGATACTTCCCTCCTCTTCATTATCCAATTTCGAATTATGCAATGCTCGATGCTGCCCCATAATTACCGTAGATTTGCCATTGTCTTTTTTTACGTAATAATCCAGAAGCGCATCGGAATATTTTGTGTACTCATTATTAACCTTTACAATCTCCCGTGCATAAGCCTTTAAAAGAATATTTTTGTCCAATCGTTTCTTCGAAAATTCAATAATTCTCTTCAAATAAGCGCTAGATTTTTCGTTAGAAACTACAATTTCATCCAACACATAATTCTTCGGAATCAGGAAAACTTCTTTCAAAGCTTCATTTGTTTCAACCGTATAAGTATCGTAATTGATATGAGAAAAAGTCGTTTTTGATTTACTTTCATCCACCACAAATTCGCCATTCTCGTTGGAAATGGATCCGGTCGAATTGTTTTTAAGTTCTGCTTCCGTATAAATATTCACATAAGAAATCGGCAGTAAAGTCTCGGCATCCTTGACAATACCTTCAATTTTTGCAGTCTGAGCCAATATCGAATTGCTGATAAAAAAAAGCAGTATAAAAAGTTTTTGCATAAAAAATCAAGTATGGTTAAGAACAGTAAAAATCGGAACTATTACGAATTATAGATTTGCGCGATAATGCCAATAAAAGTAATGGTCCAAAATGCGATCGAAAATTTTTCCCTAATTCCAATTTTCATATTTAAGAATTTCTCCATCTCGTATTGATTTTTTAAAGGTTTGAATTATAGCTGTATGCAAATAATTTGATTATCGTAAACATACTTAAAAATATTAAAATAGACTTAAGTAGTAAACAAGAATTTTCTGATTAACTTTACTTTTTTTTGGGCGTGCCCCTTTGGGTCAGGCCATCCACTATATCTTTTCCTCCGCAGGCTCCAGAAAAGGATGCCGCTCCTGTCCTTCACGCAGACTTGTACTACCATTCAAAAATCAAATTCTATTGAAAAACTATCCAACTAGTCGTGTTGATCCTTCGATTTGTTATGCTTAGAATCTAAGTTAATTATGTTGTCAGCATTACTTCTGATTTCTGTATGCATAATTTCTCCTCCGCTGGTACCTACAAATTTGGCCATCACCATACAACCAACAGAAAGTAGTAATGCTGCAATAAATCCATATTTAGCGAAAGCGAACTTTTTAAAATCTAGAAATAAAGTTGCAATAGAAATTCCTCCTAAAACCAACATCATTGCGTAAAAAACCTCTGCGTGTTCTTCGTGATCGTGAATTAAAGTCTCACTTACATTCGCCATATTCTCAACCACTTCCTCTGCTCCTTCTCCAGTATAAAACGCGGCAATCGTCGCAAATGCACTAAAAATAAAGATAAATAGAGCAGTCGCTTTCACTTGATTACTCTTTAAAATCAAACCTGAAAGCAAGACCAAAAAACCAATCACAACTCCCACAATGGGAAAGTGATTTACTACTAAGTGAAAATGTGCATCGTTCATAATATTAGATTTAAGTATTAATATTTCCTCTAAAAAATTTTATTCAGTAATTAAATTGAAGCCGCCTTTGACCAAAAATTCAGTTTCAGCAGGGAAATCTGATGCGTTCAAAATTTGGGTAAAACCGTTATTTTGAGCGCCAATTTTCACTAAAGTTCTTTTGAAATTTGTATTATCTTTTTTTACTAATACAAAATAATCGTTGTCAATATTTGCAACCGCTTCAGAAGGAAGTGCGAGATAATCTGCCGAAGTTGTCAAGATTTCACCTTCGATATACATTCCTGGTGCAAACAGTTTGGCATCTTCTTTATTGACCAAATCTCCGTGAATATCGACTGTTCTGTTTTGAGAATTTATTGCTTTGTTGACCAAATGCACAACGCCTTTATAAGTGGATTTCGGGTCATCTTGAAGTCTCACATTGATTTGCTGTCCCGCTTTAACCATCGGAAGATCTTTTTCGAAGATCTTTAATTCAATGTGTAAATTGTCCGTATTTGTTACCACAACCGCAACATCCGAAGGATTTAAATACATTCCTTTTGTCGC
>CBDUDY010000040.1:0-15214 GCA_965366055.1 uncultured bacterium | reverse complement strand
GTCAGAATTGATTCCAATGACTTCAAGTTACTTCTCATCATTTAATCCCGATCAAGACGACTCGTACTATAACGTCCGTATTCATTCCAACGATTTCCACTAATATCTCAAATCAATAAACCTAAAAAAGAATTGCTCAAAAGTAAAATTGGTTATTTTATAAAGTTATGAATGGGCAAATTGCATACTTCAAATTACTAAATCAATATCGCAAGTAAAGTAAGAAGATGTGATTCTCTAATTAGACATTCTAATAAAAAGTTATTTGTTTTTTTTAAAGAGAATCCTCGTATTTTTAGCAATACTAAACGAACTTTATAAAAATTGAATTAGTTTTAAGGACAACTGTAACTTTAGGTTTCAATCTTTAACATTTATACTAATGACCACAAAAAAGCACATCGTATTTTTTACCGGAGCGGGAATCAGCCAAGAAAGTGGATTGAGCACTTTCCGCGGTCAGTCGGGATTGTGGGAAAATCATCGGATAGAAGATATCGCCTCGCCGGAAGGTTTTGCGCGAAATCCTCAATTGGTCTTGGACTTTTACAATGGGAGGAGAGCGGAATTAGATACCGTAAAACCAAATGCGGCGCATTTATTAATTGCCGAATTGGAGGAGAAATACGAGGTCACGGTCATCACTCAGAACATTGACGATTTGCACGAAAGGGCAGGCTCCACCAACGTTTTGCACCTGCACGGCGAACTTGCGAAGTGTAGAAGTTCCCTCAATGAAAGTCTTCTTTATCCTTATAATAATCCTCTTAAAATTGGTGATTTAGCCGAAGATGGAAGTCAATTGCGGCCTTTTGTGGTTTGGTTTGGCGAGCAGGTACCCACAATGGACAAGGCTTTTGACATCACGCAAAGTGCTGACTTATTTGTTATTGTAGGTAGTTCGATGGTCGTGCAACCCGCGGCTTCACTACTTTTGGCGGTTCCGTTTGAGTCTGATACCGTGTATATCGATCCGCAGCCGGCGGTGGATGTTGGCATAAATCTCTTGGTTATTAAGGAAAAAGCCACCAAGGGTTTGAGGATATTAGTTGACGACTATTTGCCCAAAGAATAATGTCGAAATAATTCTATTGATACCTTTTTAGAAATTTTTACTTATTCCGTTTTTTTGGGCGGCTTGTGTCTGCTTCATTCTTCACAGACACAACCGGGCCATCCACTATATCTTTGCTGCTACAACAACTATTGCTTGCAGGAAAGGCAAAAATTGCCGCCATCTTACAAATTTTCGGGTAGCAGCAAAGGATGCCGTTCCTGTCCCTGCCGCAAAATCTCGCCCCGCAACATCATAATTTTATTTTTTTAAGAAATACCATTTACATAAAACTCGCAGAAAAAACCATTTAAAATCAAAATTATTTCTTAAATAACGAATCGACTGCTTAAAAATCTCAGTTCTGTTTTAGTTTTAAAATTGAAAACTTTCAATTATATATAAAAATCAATAATTCAAATTTTATTTTTTGGTAAATATTTTCAAGTGATAAAGGGGCAACTTCAAAAATGGTAAACAATTTTTTTTATTTGAATTAATCACTTTCAAATTTTCAGTTTTATAAAAGGTTACTTTATGAGGCTTCTAATTTTATAATTTTCTAAGTGTTGAAACAGATAAAACGAATTTTCTGAAATTATTTAAATTTCTATTGTACCGTTTTGATTGCGCAAGGGGTGGGAGCGGCATCCTTTGCTGCCTGTCGATAATTTCTTTTGACTGCACAAAAAGTGATGGCAGCAAAGATATAGTGGACGACCCGACCCTCGCCACATCTCATTTCTATGTTAAGAGATAAATCATGGCGAAGGGTTGCGCCCAAATTACTGTAATAAAGCAGATTATGGGAAATAGCATCTTTATTTTAGAAATTAATTTACCTTTTTTAAGATTTAAAGAAATCTATCTTTTATTTAACCTTAAAATATTGAAATTGAAACTTTTAGTAAAATTTAAATATTATTTGTATTTTTCAATAAGTTTTTTTAAAAGATTAATTCTATAAGTTTTAAGCTATTTCCTATAACTTAAAGAATGTTAAATTCCGTTAACTTTGTTCAAAGTTAGCTGAACGCTATAAGCTCATTGCTTTATAGTTATGGGAATTTTAGTGTTTAAAAAATTACTAGATGCCCTAGTAAAATTTTTTCAAAAACTCAGATAGATGAGGCAATTTGAATATTTAACTTCAACGAGATGGAACTTCTGAACATTTGTCCACAATCATTCAGACAGTTCAAAAAATTCGAATAATTAATTTTCACAATCAAATAAGTTGCGCACTTAATTACTAAAAATCAATACTATGAAGAGAATAATTACTACATGTGCCTTGGCGTTTTTATCAGCTTATGGGCACGCTCAGATGAAAGATATTACCGTAACCTTACAGCCTACTGCTAGTTACAACTGGTTTGACAAAAACACAGCTATAGAGGATGGTGTAATGTACGGTGGTAGAGTAGGTTTTGGATTTGGAGAAAGCATTGAACTTCGAGGAGTTTATGAAAAATCTGCAGATCTAAAAAATACAATTAAAGGATTTGACGTCTTCTCACAGGATTTTATCGATAATTTCAATGCTAGGTCTGTTGATATCGAGAGAATTGGTGGAGAGTTTAAAGCTAATATTCCAACTAGGGGTACTTTCGTTCCTTACCTTACCTTAGGCGCGGGTGTGCAGAAATTAAAAGTTGACGTGGCGGAGATAGGCGCTTCAAAAGCTGAACTTAAATCAGAGCAAATTTATCTTAACTTAGGATTAGGAACTCAAATTAGACTTGGCGAAAGGCTGTTTCTTAACTTAGAAGCAAAGAATACTGTCTTTAATATGGATCCTGCTTCTATATTGTATCAAGATGGTCAAGACCAAAGTGATATCGAAGGATGGCTTAATGACAATAATAATAGTCGCATGTACAATTGGTCGGTTTTGGCTGGTTTACAACTTTATCTAGGTGGTCGTAGTCCCGAAGAAATGAGCCCTTTAGATAGAGCATATCGCAATAAATTTTCTGGAGGTATCGGTGGCTTCAAATTAATATTCGAGCCTGCAGGTGCGTTCGTTAATTTTGATAACGACAGTAATCTTGCAGATAGTTATTTCTTAGGAGGTAAAGTAGGATTTGACCTGAACCAATATGTTGGTATTAGAGGGTACTACTACCAAGCAACGAAAGACGAACAAATTTCGTTTGATTTTGACAAACTTGCAATGTATGGTGGTGATTTTGTTGCAAAACTCAATGTTTCCCGTGGGCTCGTTCCTTACCTAACTGTAGGTGGTGGATACTTAAACGTAAATAGTAACGATTATATAGGAAAAGATGGCCTTACTGGCGCTTCTTCTGGTTACTTTGCCAAAGGTGGTCTAGGATTAAATGTACCACTTGGAGCTAATTTTGAAGTCTTTGGTGATGCGAACATGATGTTCACATCGGAGCGCGCGAGTAATGATTTGCAAAATATTATTTCACCTGAAGAATTAAAAACGCACACAATGTACAGCGTTGGTCTTCGTATTCAGTTAGGAAAAACGGCTGATAACACAGATGAAATTTTGCAAAGAGAAATTGACCGAAAAGTTGAGGACAGAACAAAAATATACCAAAAACGTATTAATGAGTTAGAATCTGAACTTTCAGACGCTTACAAAAACAATGATACTAAAAAAGCTGTTGCAATCATTGAAGAGAAAAAAGAGCTAGAGCGTCAGATGGGTAATGACAGACGTGATATTGAAGTTCAATCTAAACTTTCAACTCCAGTTTCTGTTGACAAACCAAAAGAAGCTGACTTAGAATCTAGAGTACAGATGACTCCTAAAGAGCTCGAAGATATGATCGAGAAAGTTATTCAAGGTGTTGATGAAGACTCAAAAAAACCTCAGAGTAGCGAAGATCGAATTGACCGTCTAGAAAGATTACTTCTTGAAATCAATACTGGAACTTATAGAGAAAATTTACCACCTGCAAGTCAAGAAAATGCTAATCAGCAAATTTTGGATAAGTTAAATGATTTAGATAAGAAAATTGAGAATACTAAAGATAAACTTAATTTAATAACCTTGGGAACTATTGCACAAGGTGCAGGAGGTCAGGACAAAACGGTAGTTATAAATTCTGGTCAGCAAGCGCCAATGATGCAGCCACCTGTTGGAAATGTAAATATTGTTACTGATGCAAACGGAAACACTGTAGTTCAGGGCGAAAGTAAAGGGCAAGCGACCGGATGGGTAGTCAATGAAGGTATGTCAGTTTTTACTGGTGCTGCTTTTGCAAAAGAAACCTCAATGGTAATAGGAATAAGAGGTAATTATGGGTTTACAAATACTCCTTTTAAATTTATGCCAGATGTGTATCTTGCTCCGGGAAAAAATACTGGATTTGGAGTGAATGCCAATGTTGTACTTCCTTTTGAAGTGAATTTTGGAATAATTGGAGAACCTTACGCAGGGTTGGGAGTAGGTTATAACCAAGCTGCGGGAGAAAGTACATTTTCACCAAACTTAGTACTTGGTACTTCTTTTAACATTTTCGGAGGGAAGTTATTTGCAGATTATACTGCGCACAATTTCGTTGATATTCACCAAGTATCTATCGGATACAAATTAAAATTCTAGTATGATGTCACAAAAAAACACATTAATTAAAGTAAAGACAATATTACTTTCTATATGTATTTTATCATCAGTTGGTCTTTTCGCTCAGAGCGAAAAGGCCTCTGAAAAAAGTACTATTGTGATGACAAAAACTGAGCTGAACTCTTTTCTAAAGACAGTTGCAGACGCGAGACGCGCTCAAATTAAGGATAGAGAAAACAAAAGCGTAAAACAAGATTTGGCTGAATTACGTTTAAAGTACGAACAGGGATCAAGAATGAGAAACTATAATAATTATGATGATGGTGGAAATCAGCAAATCATGAGAGAATTACGATACCTAAATGATCGAATTAATAGTATGAATTCTGGGAATAACGCTGGTATGTTTTTTCCTCAAAGAGGCAGAGACAACTCCACTATTATAGTGCCAGGTGCCTCCAATGCAAATCCTTACATGCAAAATCCTGGAGCAGCAACTACAATTGTACCCTCAAACAATCCAAAAATTAATGAGCTTCAAGCTAAAATTGATTCTTTGAAAAGGATCGATGCAAACAAAAATAGTTATGTGCAGAACAATACTTATCCAGATAGTTTAAGCAATTTGAAGGGTAGTCTTTCAGATATCAGAAAAGAAATGGAAAGATTAGAAGCCAAGATGAACGCTGATAAAAAAGTAGCCGCACCAGAAAAAGCTAAATCATACTTCAAGCAGCAGGTTTATTTTGCGAACGATTCTGAAAAAGTAAATGCGGAATATCTGAAGTACGTTCAAGATCTAACTCAAATTTTAGTAAAATATCCAGAGGCAAAAGTATTGCTGGAAGGTTGGGCTAGTCCGGTTGGTAAAGCAGATCATAATAAAAGATTGTCAATGCGTAGATCAGAAGCGGTACAAAAAGCGTTCATAAACAACGGCATCGACGAAAGCCGTATATTAACATCATTTAAAGGCGAGGATACAAAATCATCAGCGCAACATGCACGTCGAGTAGATATGTCAATTGTAATCAATTAATTGATTAAGAATCTGGTTTTTAATTCTAGATTCTTTGATATTTTATAATTTTCACCAATCATAAACCCCTTAATTGAAAGATTTAAGGGGTTTTTTTTCATGAAGCGAATTCTAGTTTTGAATCGTCTCACTTATAAATAACAAAAAAGCTGACCAATTGGCCAGCTTTCCAGTAAGCAAAATATTGTAGTCTTATTTTTTTGACTCCTCAATAGAAACCTTTCTAAATTCTTTCAATAATTTTTCAAGCTCCAAAGTTGATTTACGAGCTCTTGCTCCAGCAGCTTTAACTCCCTTTTCTGTTAGTGAATCTGTTTCTGAAGTAAATGTTTGGAATTCAGCAGTGATTTTTTCGATAAGATCTTTCATAATTGTATTTAAATGTGAGTAACAAAAATACACCACCATTGGCAAACTTCAAAGCTGTTTGATGATTTTTTTCACTTAAAAGCTCGTTAAAGGCCTTTATTTACTAAGAGTTCCAAAATGAACGATTAAATTCTCTTTTTTTTTGAAGAGTAATTGCTGTTTCATTCTAAAAATAATATTTAGAATATTATAGGCTGTAGCAAATTTGATAGCACTCTTTATAGGAAGTTGCGTAAACTAGGACAAATTTCCAATTTTAAGGAAATTCAATTAAAAATAATTAAAATAGGATCTAATTAAAAATTTGAAAACAATAATTTTTTTGTTTTGTTGTCGTATTTGCAAATGTTAGAGATTCAATTTTATATTAAAATATTTTGAAATAAAGCTGTACTTTTTTTATATTTGGTGTAATTAGACGATAACCAATTGTTTACGATTTTCGTTACATCTTTACAAAAATGAAATATTCGGCAATCATACTAGATGACCAATCGCTTAGCTCAAAGAAGCTAATTAAGTATTTTGCAAACGATTGTTCGCCCATCAAAATTATCGAAAGTCCGGCAACCATTCAAAAACTTGTTTCGTTGTCGAATAAATTTGACCCAGATATTCTTATTTTAGATCTTGATGATCAGTCTTGCTCCATACCTCAACTACTTTTACAACTGAATCAAAAGCCACGTCTCATCTTAATGAGTTCGGACCAGAATATGTCAATGCAAGCATTTCAGCTTAGTGCCGTAGGATTTATCCTGAAACCTTTTGAAAAATTTAATCTGGATCTGGCCGTAGAAAGTGTAGTGAAAAATATCGAATCTGGAAAACACGATAGAATTCATTATAAAAATTTAAATATAGTGGTAATACCGTCAAAAGATTATGATGATATTTTGAATCTAGATGAAGTACTTTTCCTTCAAGCAGATGGCAGATGTACCATTTTTCACATGATAAATAATAAAACCTTTATGTCGTATAAAAACTTTTCTGCCTACAATTTTCTTTTAGAGAGCGGTAATTCTTTTATACAAATCAGCAGATCTTATGTTATAAATATCAGGTACTTGAAGAAAGTTACAAAGAAATCAGGCTTGTACTGCGAGTTAATTAATGATATAACTCTGCCAATCTCAAGAAGAATGTCGGTAAATTTCAAGTATTTTCTCAATGCTTATAAATAAAAAGCTTTTATACTTAGAGTTGATCTTTTATTCCTTTATCATAGAGCGTAATTTATGCTTTTTTCAGCGCCAAAATTGAACACTATTTTAGAGTATAAGTAAAAATATCGGCCGTTTGTTACTTAGAAATGGCCATTCGATACTTGCCTGTAGCTATCTGATTAATCTGCTTGTAATTTAGAGCAAAAATTACCAATGAAATATAGTGCGATAATTGCTGATGTTGACTTAAAACATCTATCAGCAGTACGAGAAATTATTGTTGACAATTGTTCTCGAATTGAGGTTATCGCAGAACTGACCAATTCTTCCGATTTGGTCACTATTATGAATTCTAAAATGCCCGATATTCTGCTTATAGATTGTACTCTTGGGCAAAAACCTGTATTTGAGCTATTCGCACAACTAGTCAAAAAACCATTGATAATTTTTATCACCGCCGAAGAGCAGTATGCTATTGAAGCTTTCAGAATCAATGCCCTTGATTTTTTGCTAAAACCGATAGAAAAAAATTCTCTCGTAAAGGCTTTATCAAAAGCAGTTACCCAACTAGATTGTGAGCATCACAATAGTACTACTTCATTAAAAATGAAAATTCTGGTAGTATCATCTTTAAGCCAGTACGACATTATCAAAATAGATGAGATTATTTCAGTTAGTTCAGAAGGTAGATGCACCGTTTTCGTCACAATTGACAATCAGAAAATAGTATCGTATAAAAACCTTTCTGAATATGATTTCTTGGTGGTTAATCATACTTGCTTTTTCAAAATCAGTAGATCGAACATTATCAATTTCAAATTTTTGAAGAAAGTAGTAAAAGGTTCAGGTTTATACTGTGAGCTGAGCAATGGCGAAAAATTTCCTGTCTCCAGAAGAAGAGCAAATGATTTTAAGGTGATGCTTAGTACGTTTCAGTAAATTTTTACGACAATCAAAATTCAGCGTATTCATTATATCTAATTACACAATAAAATCTCGCCTATTTTAACCTCAGAAGAGTAGTCACTATGTAAGTAGGTCAAATTTTTTAGTAGATTTTTGAGATCTATTCTAGTGATTATCTGCAAAATAATTGTAAAAATTAACTGTCATGAAATCACGTTAAAGCGCAATTTTTGACCGCAACGCACTTGAGATGCACCTCCTAGTACTTACAGCACTTTTACTGTCTAATGAAAGTATAGTTTAGCAACGAAAGGTATCGAAATGTTGCTCTTTAGAGATTTATTTAAAATAGAAATCATATTTTTTCAAATTTGACTACCAGGATTTAAAAGTTAAACTGATATATGTATTTTTTAGAGATCATTGTTGACTTACATGTGTGCTCCAAGTAAAATTTGATGTCAATTTATACAAAATTCGATCATCGAAAAAATAATTAAGTAGGAATAAAAGTTCCGAATTTATTCACAAACTAAATAGACAAATTCAAAAGACATTTTTAATCTCTTTAGAAATATTGTTCAAATTATGTTTGAAACGATTACCCATATATAGCAAGGAAAAATGTATATAAACAAGCCTAGTTAAAAGGAAATATACTTCTACCTAATGATTTATAGAATTACGTAATTCTAAGAATACTAATTAAAAATTTGTCGCGTCATTTCTCGGAGTCCTTTGCAAAGATCTGCACCTAGGATTTTTCTAACCTATAATTGTTCTTTTTCCTTGATTATTGATTTTTATGAGCAGCTGTTTTCTAAATATTAAATCATATCATTCGTAAATAATTTTGAAAAAATACTGTCGTTAAGTTGAGAGGTCAATAAAAGTGAATTAGTTGAATCGCACAAATAAGTAAAAATATTATTGTCAATAATAACCTAGTAATATCTTTTATGTTCATTTATACAGGAGTCGGAGACCGCAATATCAATTTTAACTATTGAAAAATAAATTAATTACAATTACTTCGCAACACAGCAACCAACTCAACCAAACTTTTTTTAAAAAAGTTTCTAGTTTAAAGCCGCTGTCATGGTGTCCTTCCCTAGAGGATCTTAAACTAGAGCGTTTATGAGGATTTCACATTCTGAAATCCTCTTTTTTTTATTTAATTATTGCAATGGAATGTATAAAAATCGCGCTATTGCATAATAAACACAACCCTTTATGCATAAAAACGGTCTCTTATATTGGTTTTTAGCTCTTGCAATTTTTATGCTAGCATTCTGCTTTAGTGCTTTATTTATTTTTGATTTTTCTAGAAAATGGCTAGTGCCAACCTTGGTTTCGTCGATAACAATACTTTTTTTGATTGTGTTTTTTAAAATCCAAATACTTACTTTAGAAGTTCCAAAATTGCGCATAGTCCTATCAATTATAATCCTAATATTAATACTGTTTTTCATCCTTGATAGCACTTTTGGCATCGGAGGACCAGCGTTACTATAATTTAGTTAATACAAGTAGCTTTCTTAAGTGCTAAAATTAGCTTTATAATAGTTATGTCTTTTTTTCTTTTGGGCGGCTTGTTGCTGCTTCATTCTTCACCGCAACAACCAGGCTATCCACTATATCTTTGCTGCAACAGCGTTTTTTATATAATTAGAAGTGAAATTTAGCAGCAAAGGATGCCGCTTCTATCCCTGCCGCGAAACCTCATTTTTATAAATAATTATATTTAATTTGAAAATTTGAACTATTTTCAAGTCCATCCAAAATTATATAAATAGTAATGCATTCAAATACTGTAATATATTTGATACATTCAAAAACTTTTCAAGCATTGCTTTTGTTATATTTACGTCACTATGAAAGTCTCAATTATTATACTTGGCGGAGGTTTAGCGGGTTTAACGGCCGCAATTCATTTGTCAAAATTAGGACATCAGGTTACTGTTATCGAAAAAAATCACTTTCCAAAGCACAAAGTCTGCGGAGAATATATTTCCAATGAAGTCGTCGAATATTTCAATTGGCTTGGCCTCGAAGACGTTTTGGCGCACAGCCATCCTATTAATACTTTCCGACTAGAAATAGATCAGAAAAATTTCTCTGAAGTGCAATTGCCGTTAGGCGGTTTTGGAATTAGCAGATATTTATTAGACGATATGCTTTATCAGAAAGCAAAATCACAGAATTGCATATTTATTCACGAATCGGTAATAGATATTTGTTTTCAAGATGATTTTTTTAAAATTACTCTGAGTTCAGGTCAGGAGATCGAAACGCCAATTGCAATTGGAAGTTTTGGAAAACGATCAAATATTGATGTAACTTTAAAGCGCGATTTTATTCAGAAAAAATCTCATTGGCTTGCTGTAAAGTCGCATTACCAAGGATATTTTGAAGATCGAGTAGTAGGTTTGTATCCTTTTCACGGCGGTTATTGCGGCGTTTCAAAAGTTGAAGGTGACAAAATTAATATCTGCTATATTGTTCAAACCGAGGTTTTCAAGAAATTCAAAAGCATTCCAGAATTTACCCAAAATATTCTTTTCGAAAATCAAGGATTGAAAAACATTCTAAAAAAATCTGATTCACTTTTTGAAAATCCTTTAACTATTTCTCAGATATCTTTCGACATAAAAAAAGCAGTTGAAGATCATATTTTAATGATTGGCGATTCCGCGGGATTGATTCACCCTTTATGTGGAAACGGAATGGCGATGGCGATTCATAGTGCAAAAATTGCTTCGGAATTAATTGATGATGCCTTAAAAAAGGAAATTTTCTCGAGAAATATATTAGAAATGCAATATGAGAAAAAGTGGAATCAAACTTTTAAAAACCGACTTGCAATGGGCAGAATATTATCATCGTTATTATTAAATCCAACTCTGACTAAAATAAGTCTGAAAACTGTCGCAAAATCTCCTGCTTTATTTAGATTTATAATCAAAAAAACACACGGTAAAGTAATTCCTAAACCTAACTAATGAATATCAATACAAAAGTCCGAACCGATGAGCCTGAAATTATGGACGATTTTTCGCTAGAAGGTGAGGAGTTAAAAGATGCTTTGGACAAAATCGCCAAAATCAATCAGCTTTTAGGTGGAAATAAACTGACTTTAGAAGGCCTCAAAGCAATTTTGCCGAAAGGCAGCAAAAAATTATTGACAATTGTAGATGTTGGTTGCGGCAATGGCGATATGCTTCGAACAATTGCAGATTTCGGAACTAAGAACGGCTACAACTTCAAACTTATCGGTATTGATGCAAATGCTTTCACCGTCAATCACGCCGAGAAACTATCCATAAAATATCAAAATATTTCCTATTTGTGCGAAGATATTTTTTTGATGGATAAATCAAAAATAGATTGTGATGTGATAATTTGCACTTTGACTTTACACCATTTTAAAGACGATGAAATTATTGAGATTCTAAATGTCTTTAAAAAATCTGCAAAACTCGGAATTGTTATAAATGATTTGCAAAGAAGTGCCATAGCGTATCGACTGTTTCAATTATTATGTGTAATTTTTGGTCTCAATAGAATGTCGCGCGAAGACGGACTTGTTTCGATTTTGAGAGGTTTCAAAAGAGAAGAACTAACTGCTTTTTCAGAAAGATTAAATTTTAAAAAATACAGCATCGATTGGAAATGGGCGTTTCGCTACCAATGGATAATTCAAACTATATGAGTGTAAAAATTATAAAAGTTGCCAAGCAATTACCAAAATATTCCAGAACAACCGCCGAAATAATTCCCTTTCTAGAGGTTTGGCTGCAAGGCCAGGATGATCGTTTTGTCAGGAAAGTTAAAAAGATTTTTGAAGGTGCTGCCGTAGACAAGCGTTATTCTATCATGGATCCGCTGGAAGTTTTTACCGCAACTTCTTTCGAAGAAAAAAATGACATTTACGCTAGAGAAGTGACAATTCTTGGCGAGCAAGTTTTAAAGAAAGCACTCGAAAAAGCCAACTGGAAAGGCGAGGACTTAGATTATATAATTACCGTAAGTTGTACTGGAATTATGATTCCATCCTTAGATGCCTATCTAATTAACAAACTGAAATTAAGGCAAGATATTATCCGACTTCCAGTAACTGAAATGGGCTGTGCTGCTGGAGTTTCGGGAATTATTTATGCTCAAAATTTTCTAAAAGCAAATCCAAATAAGAAAGCTGCAGTAATTGCTGTCGAAAGTCCTTCAGCCACTTTTCAATTGAATGATTTTTCGATGCCAAATATTGTAAGTGCTGCAATCTTCGGAGATGGCGCGGCTTGCGTTTTACTATCCTCACATGAACATGACCAAGGTCCGACGATCTTGGACCAGTCGATGTACCATTTTTACGATAACGAACATATGATGGGCTTTAAATTGACAAATTCAGGTTTGCAAATGATTTTAGATATTGAAGTCCCAAACACCATCGCATCACATTTTCCAGATATTATCCACCCATTTTTAGCGAAAAATAATTTAAAGATTGAAGACATTGACCATCTAATATTTCATCCCGGCGGAAAGAAAATTGTGCAAACGGTCGAAGAATTATTCTCAGATTTAGGAAAAAACATCGATGCTACCAAGGAAGTTTTACGACTTTACGGAAATATGTCTAGCGCTACGGTTTTATACGTTTTAGAACAGATTATGGACGAGAAACCTAAGAAAGGCGAAAAAGGAGTGATGCTTAGTTTTGGCCCTGGATTTTCGGCTCAACGCGTTTTATTAGAGTTTTAGAAATGACAAATCAAGAAATACTTTCAAAACTACCGTATTCAAAACCATTTTTGTTTGTTGACGAAATTACGTCAATTAACGAAAATGGAGTAGAAGGGAGCTATTTCTTCGGCGAAAGTCTAGACTTTTACAAAGGTCATTTTAAAGATAATCCCGTAACTCCTGGAGTAATTTTGACTGAGACTATGGCCCAAATTGGTGTTGTTTGTTTAGGGATATATTTGTTAAAAAATTCATTTAACTCAAATAGCGTAATCGCTTTAACCTCAAGTGAAATTGAATATTTAAAACCAGTATTTCCAAATCAAAAAGTGAGAGTAGTTTCGGAGAAAGTATATTTTAGATTTAATAAATTAAAATGCAAAGTTTCGATGTTTAATGAAGCAAACGAAGAAGTTTGTCGAGGTGTAATTGCTGGAATGATAATTTCGTAAAATGGAAAAAAGAAGAGTAGTTATCACGGGAATCGGAATCGTGGCACCAAATGGAGTTGGGAAAGTGGCGTTCCAAAAAGCGCTTGAAAACGGAACTTCAGGAATCAAATTTGATCAGCAGTTGGCCGATCTGAAGTTTTCTTGTACGGTTTCGGGCAAACCTGATTTGGATGAGAATTATATCAAGGAGTTTTTTACGGATTTAGAATTACGAAATTTGAATGCTTCTGGAATATTGTATGGCGTAATTGCTGGAATGCAAGCTTGGAAAGATGCCGGTTTAGAAGTCGCCTCTGCCGATACTCCCGAATGGGACAGCGGAACAATCTTCGGGTCTGGAACTTCTGGAATTGAGAAATTTCGCGAAAGCATTTATAAAATTGATGATTTACAAACTCGCAGATTAGGAAGCACAGTTGTCGCGCAAACAATGCTTAGTGGCGTAAGTGCTTTTCTGGCAGGTAAATTAGGATTGGGTAATCAAGTCACCACTAATTCTTCGGCTTGTACAACTGGTACCGAAAGCTTAATGATGGCCTTTGAAAGAGTTCAATCTGGAAAAGCACTCCGAATGTTGGCGGGAAGTACAAGTGATTCTGGTCCATATATTTGGGCTGGATTTGATGCGATGAAAGTCTGTACTTTTAAGCATAATGATTTTCCCGAGAGAGCCTCAAGACCATTTAGCGAAAGTGCTTCAGGATTTGTGCCTTCGAGCGGTTCAGGAGCGTTTGTAGTGGAAGATTTAGAATCTGCCTTGGCGAGAGATGCTACCATTTATGCAGAAATTCTTGGTGGTAATATCAATTCTGGCGGTCAAAGAGGTTCGGGAACAATGACCGCACCAAATGCAGACGCGGTTCAGAAATGTATAGAAGACGCGATAAAAGATGCTGGAATAGAAGCAAATGATATTGATGTTATCAATGGTCACTTAACTGCAACTTCCAAGGATACTTTCGAAATAGAAAATTGGTCAAAGGCATTGGATCGGAGAGGAGATGCTTTTCCTTATATTAACTCTTTAAAAGGAATGGTTGGACATTGTTTGTCAGGTGCCGGCAGCGTTGAACTCGTTGCCTCAATAATAGAAATTCAGAATGATTTTATCTTTCCTTCAATCAATTGTGAAGATTTACACCCTGAAATTTTAAAAATAATTAGTTTAGATAAAATACCGCAAAAAACAATATATCAACCTATTACTGTTTTGGCGAAAGCTAGTTTTGGCTTTGGTGATGTCAATGGTTGCGTAATCTTAAAAAAATATATAAATGAATCAAATTGAGCAATTAAAGGAAATTATTAAAACTTATGTTCCAAATCCAGAGCGACTTGAAAACCTAAGTCCGGAGACAGATTTCATTAAAGATCTTGAAATAAATTCCGCTAATCTTGTCGATATCATTCTAGACATCGAAGAGAAATTCGATATCAATATTGATAATGAAGGAATGGAAAAAATGCTCAATGTGAAAGCAGCGCTTGCAATAATTGATCAGGAACTTGCCAAAAAATGATTGGTAATGATATTGTGGATTTGCAATTAGCAAAAGCTCAAAGCAATTGGCAACGGCCGCATTTTTTGGAGAAAATCTTTACGATTCATGAGCAGGAATTTATTAGAAAATCAGAGAATGTAGAATTAGAAATCTGGAAACTCTGGACTAGGAAAGAAGCAGCTTATAAAATTTTTAATCGAGAAACTAAAATTCGAGGTTTTTTTCCATGGAGATTGGAATGCTCAATTGCGGAATTTCTTGATGGAAAATTTCTCGGCTCTGTTTCAATCGATGATAAAATTTACTTTACAAAAACTATTCAAACCGAAGAGTATGTCTATACAATTGCTGCCAATTCTCCTTCACTACTAGACGAAATTATAGAAATAAATTCTGATGAGAAAATTATAAAGATTGATGGTTTGCCATTTACTGC
>CBDUDY010000039.1:0-15250 GCA_965366055.1 uncultured bacterium | reverse complement strand
GAAGTTGTTACTTCTTTTACTACAGCCTTTAGTCGTTCTTCAAACTCTCCCTTGTACTTCGCTCCAGCAATCAGCGCACCCATATCTAAAGAGAAAATGATTTTATCTTTCAAGTTTTCTGGAACATCGCCATCTACAATTCTATGTGCAAGTCCTTCGGCAATAGCAGTTTTACCAACTCCAGGCTCACCCACAAGCATCGGATTATTCTTGGTTCGACGTGTAAGAATTTGCAAAACTCTTCTAATTTCTTCGTCACGACCAATTACAGGATCCAATTTCCCATTAATCGCCATTTCGTTTAGATTCTTCGCGTATTTATTTAAAGAATTATAGGTGTCTTCGGCAGAAGATGATGTTACTCTTTCTCCTTTTCGAAGTTCATCAATTGCGGCTTGAAAACCTTTTTCGGTTACTCCTTGATCTTTTAAAATTTGAGCAACCTGACTTTTCGATTTAAAAATTGCCAACAAAAGGTGCTCAATCGAGACATATTCATCATTCATTTTCTTAGAAATGATTTCTGCCTCGTTTAATGTTTTGCTTGCTTCTCGCGAAAATTGAACTTCGCCTCCACTTACTTTTGGAAAACTGTTGATGGTACTGTCTAGTAATTGCTTGAACAGCGGTAAATTCACATTTAGCTTCTTTAAAAGAAAAGGAGCAACATTTTCATCAACCTGAAAAACAGCTTTTAGAATATGCTCATTTTCAATTTGTTGCTGTCCCGCAGCTTGTACAATTTGCTGCGCTAGTTGAAGCGCTTCTTGAGATTTGATCGTAAAATTATTTATGTTCATAACTCATTAATTATTTAAAGTTTAACTTAATAAAAATTATTAATTTATATATTTGGGAGAATCACACCTTACGAAAATGAGGTACTATTTAAGTTTTAACACCAATCACAAAAATAATTATTTATGAATTTTTTCAGTAAGATGTTCGGCGATTCTGACAATAAAGATAGCAATGAATCTCCACTTTTGTGGAATCCTTTAACAGAATTAAAACAATTAGATGAGATAGCTTTAGAATCTAGTACAATTCCTGTTTTTATATTCAAACATAGCACAAGATGTAGCATTAGCCGAATGGCTCTCAAAGGTTTTGAAAGAGAATATAAGTTAAATGAAACAGATGCAAAACTTTATTTCCTTGATCTTTTAGAACACCGAGATATATCTAATGAAATCAGTACAAAATTTAATGTAATGCATCAATCTCCGCAGCTTTTACTCATAAAAAACGGACATTGTCTCTACCACGTTTCTCATAGTGATATAGATGCAACTGATTTGCTAAGCAAAATAAACAAGGTCTAAGTTTAAAAACTTTCTCCTGCTCCACCGCCACTAAAACCGCCTCCGCCAAATTCCATAGGACTGCTTTTAGTGGCGGTTGCGTTTTTGCCAAATTGCGCCACAGAAGCTAATATTTCTAATTGAGCAGCATTGTTTGTGGCAAGTCTATCCGGCAAAAATGTAACTCCTTGAACATTGTTTTTGATTTTTTTCATAATAAAATATGAAGCGAAAAAAATCAAAAGCCCTCCGAAAATCATCTCTACTTCGACTGACATAAATTGAACATAATATCGAAGTGTCGCATAACTTGTTGCTAACGCAAGAAGTCCTATTACAAAAAGAGGTTTGTCTTTTGCCTTAATTCCTTTATAAATATATACAATCGGAATAACCGCGGTTAGAATTATAAATAGATATGACATTACGGTGCTAAAGGTGTTTGCAACCAAATTTGGCATCAAAACCGCTGACAATTCTGTAATAACAGCGTAGTTCAAAGAAAGATAAAATAAAATGGCAGCAAAATATTTGGCAAAAGTCATTCCTTGATAATACTGAGGTTTGCTACTTTTACTGATTTTTTTCAAAATTATTTGATAGACAAACGCAGAAATTACAGCTAAGAGGATTGGCAGCAATGCACTTCCGTAAATGATATATTGAATCATCACAAACGCTGTAGTTGCCACAAAAGCAGTACATGAAACTAGCAACGCAGGGATGTTTAAATATCTAAAATAGCACAGTCCAGCGCTAATAAAAACCGAAATTGAAATCACCCAGCTTTCAAATTCATTCTGCAGGCCTAATCCAACTGCGATGCAGAGCACAATTCCCAAAACAAAGGCGTCGTCCATTCCATTTTTATAAAATTTTAGATTTTTAGCAATCACAATTTCCATTGCTGCAATTCCAACTGCCGCGAATAAGAATGGTGCTAAAATCCAAATTGTACTATCATCTAAAGAGGTAAGAAAAATTAAGCTGATCATTCCGCAAATTGACCCATACAAAAAAGACCCTAAAAAGAAGAAAATTATTCTGATAATACTATTTCGAGAACCCACCAATTTCGGCAATGTTCTATTGATATTTTGAAGTTGTTCAATAGTAATAAAGTTGCCGTCGTACAGCTCCTCCGACTTCTCAGCAACTAAAGTGTTTAACAACAATTCTTGATTATATGCTTCCATTATTTTTTCTGAATTTTTGAATTAATATTACAAATAGATAAATCGAAGCAGCGAGTAAAATTGGAAAAATTATAAAAAGCTGCTCGAGAAATCTCCAAATATTTAGAATTTCTGCGATTTGGTACAATGCAATTGCGAATGCGATATAAGAATAAAATATAGAAAATATGAATAAAAACAAAGAGCGCGTTTTCATCGCTATTTTAATGATATAATAGAAATATATTCCTAAAAGTATCGCGTAAAGTGGCCAAAAATTCTCGGTCATATTTGCAATTCCGACAATTCCCATTAGATGAAGTGAAAACTGATAATATAGAGGGCTAAAATGTGATTTTAAACTCCTTTTTTCTGAGTAGATTCCCCAACCTAATAAGATTACCGCTAAAATAATTCCCGAAATACTCAAAAATTCACTTGCGAAAATATCTCCTTCTAAAACATTTCTAGGATTAATGCTAAGACCAATCGTGGCAATAAGTCCAGTAATTGCAATAGAAAGAACATTTTTATTATCAAAATAATAAGCTGTTGCAAATGCCACAGCAGTTGGCAAAAGTGTGGCGACCGAATAATTTTGTCCAAATGCTGAAAACTGAAATTGCAAGTAGCCTATAAATATGCTGCTGAGAATAACGGCTGTTAAAACTACATATTCATAAATAACATTTTCGAAATCAGTTTTATTCCACGAAAATTTTACCGCGTTTTTATAAGAAAAATAATAGCAAGCCAAAATACATAAAAACAATATTGATAGTACCGCAGCGTGCCCTATTGTATCGATATTATTTGCGATAAACAAACCTACTCCTCCACAGAAAAGAGAGACTGCTAAATAGATTAACAAACGTAACTCTGTATGTAACGAAAATATTTCCAATTTTTGGTAGGCATCTATCTGCTGATATTGATCGCTAGTTATCAATTCTCGAGTAACTAAAAATTCTGATGCTTGTTTTTGCTGCTTATCAATCATAATGAAGAATAATTTTAGAACTTATTGTTAGAAATAATTCTTTTCAAGTTAGCTTTTAGCTCCTCGCCGCTATCAATTAGCATCTGTGCATTAGATGGAAATCCTGGCAAACGGCGGTTTAAATATTGGGTGTAGTTTGGATCAATTGCACGTATATCACCTCGATATTTTGCCGCGATATCTTGGAAAACGAAAGTTGAATTTAATGGGAAGGAGTTAATAAGCTGATTGTTGATTGAGTTTACAAAGTCGACTTTTGCTGTAACAGAGCAAGTCTTTTGCAAATTTACTTCTTGTATTAAGGCTTTCGCCAAAATTACATTTGGTATCATAACTGCATTTCCTTTGTCATCCAAAATTACATTTCCGTTGGCATCGTAGCTTCTTTTTACACCATCTTGAATTTCTCTTTCAACAGCGAATTCTTTTTCACGCATCTGCTCTGGCGAAATAGAAATATCTCTAAAATTCACGAAATAGGTATAATCGTACTTAAAGTTTTGTTGCGGAGTTGAATGATAGACCACCCAAAATTCATCTAATCCGTAAGTAGAAAAATCTAGCAACTGATTTTGAAGCTGTTGTGGAATAATCATATTTGTCTGATTTTCAATTTTTACGAGCACATAATCAGTTCCCTTTTGCAGCGCTTTGTCTTTTAAGGAAGCCAAATCTTTAAAATCTGGCTGTAGTTTTTCGATAAAATTTAGATCATCGTACGCTTTACGAGCATCTTCCTTTTTTGTCGACATCGAGAGTCGCATTGCGTTTACATACAAGTAATTTACTAATTCCTTTTTACTCTGAACCAACTGGGTTGTATAGTTTGAAAAATCAAAACGAGCTGTTCGATTTTCAGATAGATATAATGGCAACAAAGGTTTAATCAATTCTTGCCTTTGTTGAAGGTTAAAATATAATTCATAAATCTGTTCTGAATTTGCTGAATTTTTCTCCTTTTTCAAATATTCTAAAGTAGCTAAATCTCTTTCAACAGCTTTGGCAAAAGCTTCTTCCAACATAAACACGTATGGTTTCTTGCTTTTCTTGTCTTTATTACTGCGCAAAGACTGTGTTGCAGTTGCAATCGCTTGATCATAGTCGCCAGATGCAATTGCATTTTGAGTGATTTTTTTGCCACAAGCAACTATAATTAAAAAGGAAAGTAGAATGTAAAGTTTTCTCATTTTATGATTTTGATTTTAACAAATATAATCGAATATGGAAATCTTTCGCAAAAAAAATCCACTTCATTGAAGTGGATTTCTAAAAATATGATTTTTTAATTATTTTTTCTGATAAGGAGGTAATAATTTGGTGCAAACTTCACCAAATCCTATTCTCACTTCATCATTTTTACAGTAACCTCTCATAATTACAGTATCGTTGTCATCGATGAATTTTCTTTCAGTACCATCTTTTAACTTAATTGGATTTTTTCCGCCCCAAGTTAATTCTAACATAGAACCGTAGCTATCTGGAGTTGGTCCCGAAATAGTTCCAGATCCCATCATATCACCAGAATTTACACGACATCCATTACTTGTATGGTGTGTAAGTTGCTGACTCATGCTCCAATACATATATTTAAAATTTGAAGTTGCAAGTAGATTTTCTTCTCCACCTTCTGGTTTAAGAGAAACTTCTAGTTTAATATCAAAAGCTTGATCACCTTCTGTTTTAAGATAATCCAAAGGTTCAGGATCTTGCTTTGGACCTGCAGTACGGAAAGGCTCAAGTGCATCCATTGTTACAATCCACGGCGAAATTGAGCTAGCAAAACTTTTTGCAAGGAATGGGCCTAGTGGAACATATTCCCATTTTTGAACGTCTCTTGCGCTCCAGTCATTCAATAATACCATTCCAAAGATGTAATCTTCGGCCTCTCCTGCTGGAATCGGCTCTCCCATTATATTGGCATCCGTAGTTATAAAAGCTGTTTCTAATTCAAAATCAACTCTTTTTGAAGGACCGAAAGTTGGACTAGTTGCATCCGGAGCAAGTGTCTGACCCATAGGTCTATGAACAGGTATATCTGAAGGAATGATTGTACTACTTCTTCCGTGGTATCCTACTGGAATGTGCAGCCAGTTTGGAAGTAAAGCATTTTCCGGATCACGAAACATTGCACCAACATTGGTAGCGTGTTCTTTACTTGAGTAAAAATCGGTATAATCACCAATCAATACAGGAAGCTGCATTTCTACATCATCAATATCAAAAATAACAACATCTCTATGTTTTTCGTTCTTCTGAAGAGTTTCGTTTGTCTCACAAAATAATTCAGCAATTCTATTTCGAACCGCTCTCCAAGTCTTTTTCCCATCAGAGATAAAATCATTTAGAGTGTCTTGCATAAACATATCGTCTGTAAGTTCGATACCTTCAAAATAATTTAGCTGCTGCAAAGCACCCAAATCAATGGCGTAATCGCCTATTCTTGTTCCAATTGTAACAACATGTTCTCTGGTTAAGAACACTCCGAAAGGAATATTTTGAATTGGAAAATCGCTCTCAGCAGAGACTTTTAACCAAGATTTTAATTCAGGATTATTGGCTGTAATTGGCATTTGCGTATTGTGTTTGTAGGGTTATTATATCTTTATTCAAATATAAAATTAACAACCATATTAACAAACGCTTTTCGTATTTTTGTCATCATTTTAACGAAAACGAAGCCATGTACAACGACCAGGAAATTTTTGATCTCATATTAGATGAGCAAGAAAGACAAATTGAAGGATTGGAATTAATAGCCTCCGAGAATTTTGTAAGCGATAGAGTTTTAGAAGCTGCCGGATCAGTTTTAACCAACAAATATGCCGAAGGTTACCCAGGCAAAAGATACTACGGAGGTTGCGAAGTAGTAGATATTGTTGAGCAAATTGCAATTGACAGAGCCAAAACATTATTTGGTGCTGAATATGCTAACGTGCAACCGCATTCAGGATCTCAAGCAAATACTGCAGTTTATTTTGCATGTTTAAAACCTGGAGATAAAATTCTGGGATTTGATCTTTCTCACGGAGGACATTTAACTCACGGATCGCCAGTAAACTTCTCAGGAAGACTTTACAATCCTGTATTTTACGGAGTAAATAAAGAAACAGGTCAACTTGATTATGATGTAATTCAGGAAATTGCAACTAGAGAAAAACCAAAAATGATTATTGCTGGAGCATCTGCCTATTCTCGTGATATGGATTTTGAGCGTTTCCGCAAAATTGCTGACAGCGTTGGAGCATTGCTTCTTGCTGATATTGCACACCCTGCCGGACTTATTGCAAAAGGACTTTTGAATGATCCACTTCCTCATTGTCATATCGTTACAACTACTACTCACAAGACTCTTCGTGGACCTCGTGGTGGAATGATTATGATGGGTAAAGATTTTGAAAACCCATTTGGTATCAAAACTCCAAAAGGAGAAACAAGAATGATGTCTTCTCTACTTGATCTTGCGGTTTTCCCAGGAAATCAAGGTGGACCTTTGATGCATATTATAGCTGCAAAAGCTGTTGCATTTGGAGAAGCGCTTACAGATGAGTACTTTAGATATATGGTTCAGGTTCAGAAAAATGCGAAAGTGATGGCACAAGCATTTATGGACAAAGGATACGATATTATCTCTGGAGGAACTGATAATCATATGATGCTTATCGATCTTAGAAATAAAAACATTACAGGTAAAGAAGCTGAAAACGCATTGGTAAAAGCTGAAATTACGGTGAATAAAAATATGGTTCCGTTTGATGATAAATCTCCATTTGTAACTTCTGGAATCCGTATTGGAACTGCAGCAATTACAACTCGTGGACTTGTTGAAGAAGATATGGCGCCAATCGTAGATTTGATTGATCGTGTACTTTCTGATCATACAAACGAGGATTTATTGGAAGATATCGCAGAAGAAGTGAACGAAATGATGGGTGAAAGAGCCATTTTTGTTTGGTAAACTCCTTACTTTATAATAACATAAAAACCTTCATTAGTTCTCTTTTGAAGGTTTTTTAATAAAATCAAAATTATGTCTGTTTTAAGATTACAACTACCTACTGATCCGAGATGGGTAAATATTGTAGAAAAAAATATCGAAGATATTCTTACGGATCACGCTTGGTGCGAGCAAAAAGCTGCAACAAACGCGATTACAATTATCACAATAAATTCAGAATTTCCTGATTTGGTTACCGATATGCTTGCTCTTGCAAAAGAAGAAATTGAACATTTCCAAATGGTTCACGAGATTATCTTAAAGCGTGGTCTGACTTTGGGTCGCGAATGTAAAGACGAATACGTGGGAGAATTGGCCAAATATATGAAGCAAAGCAATACTGGCAGCAGAGTGTCTGGTTTAGTTGAAAGATTGCTATTTTCGGCAATGATCGAAGCTAGAAGTTGTGAGCGTTTTAAAGTTCTTTCAGAAAACATTAATGATCCTGAACTTTCTGTTTTTTACAGAGAATTGATGGAAAGTGAGGCTTCTCATTACACAACTTTTATCACCTACGCTCGTAAATACGGTACTGGAATCGACGTTGAAAAACGTTGGAGAGAATGGTTGGAGTTTGAAGCTTCGATTATTTCGAAATACGGAAAAAGTCAAACGGTTCACGGTTAAAAAACTGTCATCAATGATTGATTTTAAAAATGCCACAGAAAATGATATTCCTCAAATTCAGAAGATAGCAGCCGAAACTTGGCCAGCTACTTACGGCAAAATATTGTCTGCAGCGCAAATAGAATACATGCTTGATTTGTTCTACAGCGCTGCGGCTTTAAAGAATAGTATGAAGTCGCAAAACTTTATTCTCGCGTTTCATCAAGATGAAGTTTTGGGTTTTTGTGGCATTGAACACAATTTTCACGCTGCTCCTACAACACGCATACATAAACTATATATTTTACCAAAATCTCAAGGATTAAGCATTGGTAAAAAGTTCATCGAGAAAATAACAGAGATGGCTAGAATAAATGGTTGCAATAAGCTTTCGCTAAATGTAAACAGGTATAATTCAGCGCTCGGTTTCTACAAACACATTGGTTTTACCATAATTCGAGAAGAGGATATTGCTATAGGAAATGATTATCTTATGGAAGATTATGTAATGGAAAAAGATATTTAGATCACTATAATATCGTGGGATTTCAATAATCCTGCAATTCCATCTTTCGAGAAAATTGCTTTTTTTACTTTGTTTTTTGCTGGGTTGAAGCTATAATTTTTACTACTACTAAAATCTGCTTGATTTAAAACAGTTTTATCAAAAACAGATTGATACAAATCGCATTTGTCAAAATATACTTTTGTCATATCCGCATTCATAAAATCCATCGCAATCATACTACAATTTTTGAAAGCAGTATTTTTAAGTTTAAGTGAGTAGAATTTGGAAAAATCCAGTCGACAGTCTGTAAAATGAACTTCAAAAATAAACTGATCAACCATTGCAAAATTGATACTACTCAAATTACAATTTGAAAAATTTACGGTCCGAAGTGAAACATAGTTGATTTTTGCTGCTTCAAAGTTGCAGTTTATAAAATTGCAATCAATAAATACTACGGCAAGAAAAGTCGCATCGGTGAAATTACAATCGGAAAAAGTACAAGATTCAAATTCAGAAAAATGTAAATCTGATTCTTTAAAAACGATATTATCAAAAGTCTTTGCTTCGTGATACGCTGGTATTGTTACTGACATAAATTACTTTGAAACCTCCATCTGTTTTGAACCTTTCTAACTTTCGCGAAAGCGTTTATTAAATTCTAATTTTTAATGCAATAACAATAATTCTAAAATGAAATAACTTAGGAGATATTCACTTTCGCGAAAGCGTAAATAGTTAGTAAATCTAATAGTTGTTAAGTTGCAAATGTACTATAACAAAAGCAAAACGCCGGCTAAATTTGCATCTCAAATCTAGCCGGCGTTCTGTATTGTAAATTATAATTATTTTACTATCGTTTCTGTAGTATCGATTTTTTCTTTTTTCTGCTTTTTATTGTAAAGATTTAAAAGCATATAACCCATAAAACCTGATAGGAACGAAGCCACAAGAATTGCGAATTTTGCTTCAATTTGATATGATTCGAGTTTAAATGAAAGCAATGCGATGAAAATTGACATTGTAAATCCAATTCCTCCAAGTAAACCAAGTCCTAAAATGTGGATCCAATTGGCACCTTCTGGTAATTTTCCTAAATTCAGTTTTACTGATAACCAAGACATAAAGAAGATTCCGATTGGTTTCCCTAAGAATAAACCTAAGATAATTCCCATACCCATATCTGTAGCAAGACCTTCGACCATACCATCTAAGAAAGTTATATTAGTATTGGCAATTGCGAAAATTGGCATAATAATAAAGTTGACAGGTGTAGTCAAGAAATGTTCTAATTTCTCTAGTGGAGAATCTTGATCTGATTCGTTCGTAGGAAGTGTAATTGCGGTCAAAACACCGGCAATTGTAGCGTGTATACCAGAATGGTGAATAAAGTACCACATAAACAATCCTGGAATCACGTACCACCAAATACTTAAGAAGCCAAGTCTGTTGAAAATTAACTGAAGTGCAAACACCGCACCCGCTAAACCTAGGTACATCCATTCTAAATCTCCAGAATAGAAAATCGCAATTACCAATATCGCAATTAAGTCATCTACAATTGCTAGAGCGGCTAAAAATATTTTAAGTCCTGTTGGAACTTTATTTCCTAAAAGCGAAAGGACTCCCAATGCAAAGGCAATATCAGTTGCCATTGGAACTCCCCAACCGTGCACCGTTGTAACATCTGCGTGGTTGAATGCGTGATAGATTAAAGCTGGAACTGCAACACCACCAATAGCGGCAAGAACTGGCAAAGAGGCTTGTTTAAAAGAAGACAACTCGCCTTCGATTACTTCACGCTTGATTTCCAATCCTACAAGCAGGAAGAATATTGCCATTAATCCGTCATTAACCCACAAAATTACTGGATAACGAAGCATAACGCCACCAGCTTCAAATCCTAAGTTGGTTTGTAGTAAATCTGAAAATTCTTTAGAAATTGGTGAGTTTGCTAATAGCAAAGAAATTACAACACAAAAAAGCAGAATAACACCGCCTGAAGAAGACTTCTGGAAGAAGTTCTTAAACGCTCGAAGATTTATTATTTTAGTTTCCATAGGTCACAAAAATAATATTTTTAATGTGAAAACCACGCCTAAAAGTTGTTTTTTGCAGTTAAAAAGGGTGCTTCAACACGCTATTTATATGATTTCTTGCAATTTTAACATAAGAGATAAATGAGAATAAGATATGCAAAATTTAATTCCGAAAGTTTTGTTAAGCTTTCAAAATAGAATTGCTTTTGGAAATTTTTATATAACTTTAAAAAAAAGATCGCAAGAATATGCAAACTATTGCCACAAATAACCACAATTTATACTTTAAAGGTCATACTAATCTTCTCGAAAATTACCTTCGAATAAGAGCAGCAACCGAAGATATTTGCCAGCCATTAGAAATTGAAGATTACGTTGTACAAAATATCGGAGATGTGAGTCCGCCGAAATGGCATTTGGGACATACTTCTTGGTTTTTTGAAACGATGATATTAGTTCCATATTTGGAAGGATATCAAGTCTTCGATCCAAATTTTAATTATGTTTTTAATAGTTATTACGAAACTATCGGTGCACGCGTAATCCGGACAGATAGAGGAAATCTCAGTAGGCCAACCGTTGAGCAGGTGTATAAATATCGAGCTTACGTTGATGCTGCAATGAAAAAATATCTTGAAAATCCGTTGTCGGAAGATATAATTCCGTTGTTCTTGCTTGGTCTAAATCACGAGCAGCAACATCAAGAATTATTATTGACCGACATAAAATATATACTTGGAAATAATCCCCTCCTTCCGCCCTATTCTGAAACTAAAATAGAACTAGGATCTCAAATTACTCAGGAATCGTTTTTGACTTTTCGAGAAGGAGTTTACGAGATTGGTCATCACGGGAATGATTTCTGTTTTGATAATGAACTAAATCGGCACAAGGTTTATATTAATCATTTTGAAATTAGTGAAAATTTAGTTTCAAATAGAGAATATATAGAATTTATGAATTCTGGAGGTTATGATAATTTCCGATTGTGGCACGCCGATGGTTGGGAGTGGAAAAAACTACGAGATGCGAAAGCGCCATTATATTGGCATTTCATAGATAATGAGTGGAAAAATTATACTTTAAATGGATTGTCTGAAATTGATTTAAATCAGCCAGTTACTCATATTAATATGTATGAAGCCTACGCTTACGCGAATTGGAAAAAGATGCGATTGCCTACAGAAGCTGAATGGGAAGTAGCTTCTCAGAATCTTAATTGGGGCGATAGATGGGAATGGACACAAAGTGCATATCTACCGTATCCCGGTTTTAAAATGGCTGAAGATGCAACTGGAGAATACAACGGAAAGTTTATGGTCAATCAGATGATTTTGAGAGGCGCTTCGATTGCAACTCCCGATGGTCACAGCAGAGCAACATATAGGAATTTTTTTCAGCCACATTTACAATGGCAATTTACAGGAATCAGACTCGTAAAATAGAACTATGATAGAAAAGACATTTACCAAAGACATTCTCAAAGGGCTTACTGCAAACCCAAAATTCTTGCAGTCAAAATATTTTTACGATACAAAAGGCGATTTGCTTTTTCAAAAAATTATGCAAGCTGAGGAATATTATCTCACAAATGCTGATATGGAAATATTTGAAAAACAATCCGATACTATTTCTGAAGTGCTATCAGAAGATTCAGCTTATTTTGATGTGGTAGAATTAGGTGCAGGAGATGCAACGAAATCTACCCATTTATTGAAAGCGCTCGTAAATGATAAAAAAGATTTCAACTACTACCCGATTGATATTTCTGAAAATATTATCGAGCAACTAGAAGCCGAAATTCCCAAGAGGGTTCCATCGGTGACCGTGATTGGATTAGCTGGAGAATATCTACCAATGTTGGAGGAATTGAACAGAATGACTAGTAAGAAGAAGGTTGTCTTGTTTCTAGGTTCGAGTATTGGAAATTTCGAAAGTAACAGCGCTTCTGCATTTTTAAAAGCATTAAATAATCAACTTAATAAAGGGGATAGATTATTGATTGGTTTCGATTTAAAAAAGAATCCACACCAGATTCTTGCAGCTTACAATGATAAAGAGGGAATTACAAGAGATTTCAATTTAAATCTACTACAACGAATCAATGACACATCTAAAGGTGATTTTAATTTAGAATTATTTGAGCATTATCCAACTTATGATCCTTTGACAGGAACTTGTAAATCATACTTGATTAGTAAAGAAGAGCAAGAAGTTTCTATTGATGGTCAGCAAATTAATTTTGAAAAAAACGAACCAATCTATATGGAGATGTCTCAAAAATATTCAGAAAAAGATATTGAGCAACTTGGAAAAGATGCAGGTTTTGAAACGGAATACTTATTCTACGATTCTAATAAGTGGTATTGTAATGCTCTTTGGAAAAAGGTATAAAAGAAAAAATCGCTGTAAGTTTTAAATACTCACAGCGATTTTTTTTGTTTTCAATTCAAAATTTTTAAAGTTTTAAAACTTCGAATTTTGTATGCGCATAGCATTCAAAATTGCAATTAATGCGACTCCAACATCGGCAAAAACCGCTTCCCACATTGTTGCAAGTCCACCAGCTCCAAGGATTAAAACTACTGCTTTCACTAGAAAAGCTATGGTAATATTTTGCCAAACGATCTGCTTTGTTTTCTTTCCGATTTTAATCGCCGTTACAATTTTATAAGGCTGGTCATTTTGGATTACAATGTCTGCAGTTTCAATTGTAGCGTCGCTTCCAAGTCCGCCCATTGCAATTCCAGCATCTGCAAGCGCCACAACCGGCGCGTCGTTTACACCATCGCCAACAAATGCAATTTTTAGCTTATCACTTTTGAAACTTTCCATTTTCTGAACTTTATTCTCAGGAAGTAAATCTCCGTATGATTCTTCGATTTTTAATTCTTTGGCAACAGCCTGAACGACCGCATCCTTATCGCCAGAAAGCATAATTGTTTTTACTCCTAGCTTTTTGAGTTCAGCAACGGTCAAAGCTGCATCAGATTTAATCTGATCTGCAATAAGAATGTGACCAGCGTATTTATTATCAATCGCAACCGCGATTATTGTAAAAGCCGATTCGCCAATTTTTTTATCGTAACTAATGTTTAGCTTATCGAGAAGTTTAGTGTTACCAACCGCTATTGTTCGACCATCTACTTTACCAATCAGTCCGTGACCTGCAATTTCTTCTACTTCTGATACTTCAACATTTTTCTCCGATCCTTTCGCATAATCGATAATCGCCGCGCCAATTGGATGCGTTGATTTATGTTCGAGAGCAGCTGTAAATTTGATTAATTCTTCTTCCGAAATTCCGACGCTTTCAATCTTCTGAACTTTAAAAACACCTTCGGTCATTGTTCCTGTTTTGTCAGTTACAACTAGTCCGATGTTTGCCATTATATCTAAAAATACCGAGCCTTTAAATAGAATTCCGTTTCTACTTGCAGCACCAATTCCTCCAAAATATCCCAATGGAATCGAAATTACCAATGCACAAGGACAAGAAATTACAAGGAAGATTAAGGCTCTGTAAAGCCAATCTCTAAAAATATAATCTTCGACAAAGAAGTACGGTATAAAACAAATAGCCAAAGCTAAATACACCACAATTGGAGTATAAATCTTTGCAAACTTTCTGATGAATAATTCGGTAGGTGCTTTTTTTGTTGATGCTTCTTGCACCATTTGCAAAATTTTGGAGAGTTTGGTATCTTCAAACTTTGTTGCAGATTCGACCAAACTTACGGTTTGAAGATTGATCATTCCTGCCAAAACCTGCTGCCCTTTTTTATAAGTTGTGGGCGCACTTTCTCCCGTTAGTGCAGCTGTATTAAAACTTCCACTATCTGATAACAAGATTCCGTCAATTGCGAGTTTTTCACCTGATTTCAATTGAACTACTTCTCCAATTTCAATTTCTTTCGCCTTTTTTATAGATGCATTACCATCCAGAATTACTGTTGCTTCGTCAGGACGTTGGTCAAGCAAAGTTTTGATATTCGTTTTTGCTCTAGTAACTGCGAGGGTTTGAAAAATTTCGCCAATTGCGTAAAATAACATTACGGCGACTCCTTCAGGATATTCTCCTATTCCAAAAGCGCCAATGGTGGCAATTCCCATCAAGAAAAACTCCGAAAAAACATCACCTTGCTTGATACTTGCCAAAGCTTCTTTCAGAACAGGCAAACCGACTGGTACATAAGCAATAGTGTACCAAACTAATCTAACATTATCAGTAAACCACTCAGGTTTGAAATAGTAGTCTAGTGCAATTCCAACCATCAAAAGAATAAAACTTACTATTGCCGGCCCAAAAAGCTGCATCTTAGATTGATCTCCTAAGTCGTGACTATGGCCGTGACCATCGTCGTCCGAGTGATTGTGATCGTGATTATGTTCCGAATGATTGTGAGAATCATCGTCTCCACAGCATTTCTTAGAATTTTTATTTTCATTACTTTTTGTCATTCGCTTATTTTTTTTTGAAACCACAAAATTGAAAATTCTGAATACTATCAAATGGCGTTTGATGCTCTTGCGTAAAACATCTTTGAGCTAAAAAGTTTTCAGAAAAAGTTTCTTTCATACTAGCTTCAGAATATTGAGTAATTTCTAATCCACTACATTTAAA
>CBDUDY010000038.1:0-15594 GCA_965366055.1 uncultured bacterium | reverse complement strand
AGTTTGTGGGCACGGATTATAAATCCGCGCTATCTTGACGAATACGTGATAGCGATTCAAAAATTCAGAGAACTAGATTTATGTGCATGGATATTAAAGCCGAGCGATAGTAGTGGATATAATTAAATAGTAATATAAGACTTGCCGTCTTGGACTTGCGAAGAAATGTCTTGGGAGATGAATCTTGAATTGTAATGACGCAAATGTCTTAAACCACGAAAAGTTTGCGAGAGGGATAGTAGCGGAAATCCTTTTTGGTCTTTTTCTGACCAAAAAGATTGGGAGTGGATAGCCCGGCCACCGCCACACGAAATTTTCAAACTTACCGAAAATCTTCTGGCGGTGGGCTCGCCCAAATAAAAAAACCCGAATTACTTATTGAAAGTATTCGGGTTTTGGAACTATATAAAACTCTGAAATTAATTGATCAGAACTTTTTTGGTGATTGTTTTATTATCAGAAGTCAACTTCAAGAAGTAGAAACCACTTGGTAAATCCTGAATTGTATAGGTATTATTGACCGCCGAAGGTTTAGAAATTTTCTGCATCAATTGACCGTTGATAGTAATTAATTCGATAGAATCTAAAGGTGCTTCGGTTGAAATATTTATGTTATGATCGTAGGATGGATTTGGATAAACTGAAATTGAAGCCAGCAAATCAAATTCAGATACTGCTAATGCAGGCCAACGATTTTGCGCCATTGGACCACCCCAAATCATCGTTGCCAAATATGGATTGTCGATAAATGGATTTCTATTTCCTTGTGCATACTGATTGGTTGTATTGGCCAAATAAGTATTTCTATTATCTTCATATTGAGAAACTGGATCTTCTGCATTCCATTGAAGTAGCAGGTCGATCATACTTGCATCTAGTGTGTTTGAACCGCCAACGGCAACGCCAGAAGGAAGGCATTGATTTCCGTAACGCAAATACATATACATCATCATACGAGCGACATCGCCTTTCCACTCATCGCCTGGGTACCAAAGTGAAGAAACTACTTTTGAATTTCCTGCGCCTGGGCCAAACTTAAGATTTCCTCTTTGTCCGTTACGCTGTACATCACAAGCTCTTAAGTGATGAACATCTGAGTTTGCAATGGTTGGCTCGAGATTTGGCGTTCCTAATGATCTAGCATAGGTATGTTCTCTATTCCACTCGCAAGTCGCACCACCACCATCACTATTTTTATTTCTACGTCTGTGATCATTATCATCTGCTGGTGAAGCGGGACAAATATTAGCACTAAAACCATATAATAAAAGTAAATTAGTGTTGGAAGCATCTTCCGGATCTAGATCTGTAACTTTTATTGCCTTCTCTGCCTCAGAATACGTCAAAACATTCGTGTGAGTTGAGGTGATCTTAGTGGCAAGAGCAGCTTTTAGGCTAGTTCCTGTTTGCACAAAATTGAAGCCATTGTAATAAGGAGCTGCAGGAGCGCCATCTTGAGCAAAAACTGCGGCAATCATAAATGATGCCCAAAGGGTAAAAGTTTTTTTCATATATTATTATTCTTTACGTTCCATTAATGCCATATAAAAACCATCAAAACCTGATTCCGAAGCCAAAATCTTTTTGTCTTCTACAAAGTTGAACTGCTGTCCGCTCTCAGTTTTCAAGAACTTTTCTATCTGTTCTTGATTTTCTGAAGGAAGAATTGAACAAGTTGCATACACTAGTTTTCCGCCGGGCTTCACAATCTTAGAATAACGCTCTAAAATATCTGCTTGAATAACTCGGATATTGTCTATAAATTCGGGTTGTAACTTCCATTTAGCATCAGGATTTCTTTTAAGAACTCCCAAACCGCTACATGGTGCGTCAATCAAAACTCTGTCAGCACGTTCGTGTAATTTTTTGATGATTTTTGTACTATCAATAATACGATATTCTATGTTAAAAGCACCATCTCTTTTAGCACGAATTTTAAGTTGCTTTAATTTACTTTCGTATAAGTCCATTGCGATCAGTTGCCCTTTGTTTTCCATCAAGGCAGCAATATGCAATGCTTTTCCACCAGCACCAGCGCAAGTATCTACGACTCTCATTCCTGGTTTTACGTCTAGGAATGCTGCTACAAGCTGTGAATTTGCATCTTGAACCTCGAAGAAACCTTCTTTAAAAGCTTCGGTCATAAATACGTTTGCACGTTCTCTGAGCACTAAAGCATCTGGCTGATCAGGTAAAGTATCGGTTGGAATATCTAAATCCATCAAAATTGCACGTAGTTTTTCTCTAGTACATTTTAGTGTATTAACTCTCAAAATAACTTTTGCAGGTTGATTTTGCGCAGCAATTTCTTTTGTCCAAACTTCTTCACCTAATTCAGCAACACCCACTTCGTCCATCCAATCTGGAATAGATTCGCGCATTGTTCTGATTTTTGAAAGATCGTCAAAACGTCCTTTAATTTTTCTTTCTGGTGTTCCTTCCAATTGTTTCCAATCTGGAATTGGGTACCCGCGAAGAACAGCCCAAACGGCAAACATTCTCCAAATATTCTCTCTATTGTAAGGAGCACGAACTTCTGCAATTTCGGCATAAAGACGTTTCCAACGCACAACTTCGTATATAGTTTCTGCAACAAATTTTCTGTCAGAACTTCCCCAACGCTTGTCTTTTTTAAGTGCGCGTGCTACTACTTTATCAGCATATTCGCCTTCGTTAAAAATTGCATTCAGGGAATCGATTGTTGTATAAACTAAATTTCTGTGTAATCTCATTTTCTATTAATTGAGGGGCAAAGGTATCATATTTTTTTCAGCGAGTGGAGATTCCATTCTGCTATGTACAATACAGTTTCTATTTTTATTTTAATATATTCTTGTTAGATGCATTTTCTCTGGTGCATGAAGAACCATAGGGTACTTTTCTACTTTTACAGAGCTACTGTCAAGACCAAACGATTTCTCCTCTGATAATGAAAATTTCTTGATCAGGAAGTAAGTGTGCATAATTATCTTTTCGTGAAATCTGAGAAAACTGTCATTAGACAAGAACTTTTCGAAAAGTACAAATCTAAAGTCACCAATAACTTTATTTTTATTTAATGATTCATATCTACTAGTAATGTCTACTTCACCATTCTTCACCATATCGGCCAATACTTCCTTAAACATTAGATTTATTTTGGTAGCTTCTCTAAATCCTAAATTGAAGTCAATTCGATACATATCTTCATTGACAATATTGGTTACTTTATACTCAGATTTATAAGGTTCATTAAGGATATTAACATGGATAAACCAGTAGATATCGGCTCGTTTAGGTCGCTTATGCAGTATTGAGAGCATTACTTTTTCTTCCACTTCATCGGTGCGACTAGCACTAGTCATATAAACCAAGTGCGTAGCATACTTGGGAATAGCAAGATCCATTGTTAAGGCTGCAAGTACTTGTTTGTAATCTTCAACTTTAACGAAGTTGGTATAGTTTTTACTAATTTTCTTAGCTTCAAACCAGATAAACATAATTCCTATTAATATCGCCGCAATAAAAATTGTTACATAACCTCCGTGTGAGAATTTAGTAAGATTCGCCCATAGAAAACTAAATTCGATTGTAAGATAGATTAAAATCAGAGGAGCGATAAAGAACATCGAAACCCTTTTCATTATGAGGTAATAATTTAAAAGAACAGTAGTCATCACCATGCATAAAACAATTGCTAGACCATAAGCAGCTTCCATATTACTGGATTCTTCAAAATGTAATACCACCATGATACATCCAGCTAATAAAAGCCAATTTATAGATGGGATGTAGAGTTGACCTTTAAGTTCTGTAGGATATTTTATTTTTACTTTTGGCCAGAAATTTAATTTCATAGCCTCATTAATAAGTGTAAATGAACCTGATATCAATGCTTGTGAGGCAATTACCGCTGCTAAGGTTGCAATTGCAATTCCGAATGGTTTAAACCAATCTGCCATGATAAGATAGAATGGATTCCCGAAAGACCCTCCCAATTCACTTAGTGTTCGACCTTGATGTTGCATTAGATACGCTGCTTGTCCAAAATAATTTAGCACAAGAGCAATTTTTACAAAAATCCAACTAATTCGTATGTTTTTACGTCCACAATGTCCCATGTCTGAGTACAACGCTTCTGCTCCTGTAGTACATAAAAATACGAAACCAAGGACATAGAAACCTTCTGGGTGAATACTTAGTAGGTGAAACGCGTAGTATGGATTTAATGCTTTAAGGACATATAGATTTCCGGTAATTTGCATTACACCTAGAACAGCTAGCATGCTAAACCAAATTAGCATCATTGGTGCAAAAAATTTCCCGACAAGTTTACTTCCGAATTGTTGAATTGTAAAAAGAAAAATTAGAATTGCAATTACGATGGGAACGATCGCTATATTAGGATAGAAAGTTCTAATTCCCTCTACTGCCGAAGTGATGGAAATGGGAGGTGTAATTATACCATCGGCTATAAGTGCACTACCACCAATGATTGCGGGTATCATTAACCATTTTACCTTTGTCCGTTTGACTAAAGCGTATAGTGCAAAAATACCTCCTTCGCCATTATTATCAGCGTTAAGCGTTATAATAACATACTTTATAGTGGTCTGCAAAGTTAATGTCCAGAATACTGCGGATACACCTCCTAAAACGACCATCGCATCAATTGCATGATCTCCGATTATCGCCTTCATTACGTAAAGAGGAGAGGTTCCAATATCTCCAAAAATAATTCCTAAAGTAATTAGTAATCCTCCGGTGGATAATTTACTATGAAGTTCTTTATTCTGCAACATTCAATTAATTTTAATTATCTAAAAAAGTACAAAGCTATGCTATTTTTGTATTTTATATGCAAAATGTAATTCATTAATTTTGAGGAGCGATTATAAAAAAAGCATCACGAAATGTGATGCTTTAGTTGTATACAATAGAATTTGTGTTATCTCAAATTTAGATTTGATCCTTTGGTGCGAGCTCCTGCATTTTACTGAGAACTTCTAGCCGAAATATTTGATTTTCGTTGCTGGGCGTTTTGACTTGATGCAGGAGATCTTTGTGAATTTCTTGAATGGAGAGATTGCGAATTTGTCCCTGTCCTATTTGAAGTTGTTGCAGCTCTACTTGTATTTGCACTAGGTCTTGCTGTCTTAGAAGATGGTCTCACAATGTTTGATGCAGGTCTAGCTGAATTGGTAATTGGTTTAGCTGAGCTTGTCCCTGGTCTTGTGATATTCGATTCAGCTTTTGATGTAGTAGTTGTAGGTCTAGTACTATTTGATACAGGCCTATTTGTGTTACTACTAATCGCGGGCCTAATTGTTGAAACTGCAGAATTTGGAGATGTTGCTGCTCTATTTGACATCACGGATCTTGCAGTACTAGCTGATGTTTGTTGCTGTGTCACCACTCTGCTCTCATTTCTGTAAGCACTAGAAGGGCGTGCGCCTGTAGTTACTTGAGGACTGCGACCGCTTTCCTTTTGAATTCTATCATACTCATACCTATTTGTCTGACTCGTTCTGTGTGCAAAATTACGGTTTGGATACTTTTGCTCGTATCCGTTGTTGCGGTATTTGTTGTAATAGTTATTGGCATTTACATTATAAATATTCGTAGAGTAGTTGTAATAATTATTATGATTTATGTGTCCATAAACATTTTGATGGTAATGACCGTAACTATAAGGACTCCAATATGTAAAGAAAGTAGGGTAGCGGTTCCATCCATAATAAGAACGATATGGCCGATAGTTATTAACCCAAAAATTGGAATATAGAGGAGGTCGAACTACATATACGGGCTCATAAATGTAGTTTGAACCATACATATATGGATCGCCAATTATCTGAATATGAACTTGCTTATTTTTCTTTTTACTGAGTACAATTGTTGCAACATCTTGATAAACGTCTTCCTGAAGTACAGATTGCAAAACAACCATGTGGGTGTTATTTTCGACCATTTCAACAACACGCAGATAGTCGACCTGATTATCATTGTTCAAATCTAAATTTGAAATTTGAATATTTGGATCATTCAATCTATATTCAAAATCAGCGAGATCTTTTGAATCTCCGAAGATAGATGCTACCGCACGAAGGTCAAGATTATCGCTAATATCAGAATTCGCCGCATAAACAGCTGTTTTTCCCTGTGCAAATACTGATGCGCTCAGAAATACTGAAAGTAAGGCGAAGGTTATTTTTGTTTTCATAATCTTGATTTATTAGATTCGAAAACTAAATTTCAATTACTGTGCCAAGAAATTTCTCAAAATATTAAAGTGTTGGTTATCTGTGTGCTGAATGATTTTACAGATCAAATTCATTCATTGAATTTTCTAATTCTTTTTTTGGTTTCGCAACGGGTTCTTTTTTTGGTTCTTTTACTACTGGAGGATTGCTAGTTGGTTTTTTTTCTGTTCCAGCTGGACTTTCAACTTTTTTTATTGGTCGAGAAACAGGCTGAGTAATAGGTTGAGAAGGAGTTGCTTGTAAATTTGGTTGGTAATCTACTTGATTCGTAATAGGCTTTACAATTTCAGAAGATTCTGTAGCATCTTCGATGGGCAAATACAATTCCGTAACCCATTGTGTAGGGCTGGAGAATTTCTCTTTTCCAATTTTATAAAGTTCCAATCTTGGGAGACTTGCTTTTTGCGTAAGCTTATTTAAGTTTAAATATTGAACGGTTTTTAGCCAAGCTTCGTCAAGATGTGTGTAATTTCCAATTAATGTAGTTTTTATTGCTCGAAAAGAATCGTAATGACCTGATGACATATCGCTTCCCTCTGAAATAAATATCTCATTTTTTACGGGATAACAAACGCTGAATTTAGTAGTACTATTTGCGGCATCACTATAGTGGTATAAGATGAAAGGTTGACCATCTGCTACAATACTATTTTCTTTTGCAAATGCCTCTAATCTAGCTCGCATTATTCGGCTATTATTAATAATCTTAGAATCCTTACTTAAAATTGTTTGTTGGATATAATACTTAGCCGCTTTTACAACAATTCCTTGAACCTCCACTTTAAAAGTTTTTAGTTCAAATTTTAAAGTTTTATCTAAGCTAGCTAAACTGTTTTCGTAAAATGAGCCCACAAACTTATCTGCATTTCCATTTCGAAGAGCTTTAAATTTGCTCATGAAATTCATTTTACCTTGAGATGTAACTGTAATTTTTGTCCCGCCAATAGTATCTTTAAATGTCCACTTTACTTGCGACATATTTCCATCATAGATCATCTTCTGTTTTATAGAATCTGTTCCCGACTTAGAAATTGTTTGAACTTCTCCACTGCTTTCTGAACCATCCCACTTAAAAGAATTCGTATTTACTCCAGTATATGTTGGGAAAGTGTAGTCTACTTTTCCGTCTTCAAAAATCATCCATTGTGGCCAGTTGGCGTAATCATTTACATAATTAAATGCTATGGCTGATGAAACATTTACGATTCTACTTCTCGTAACTACATAGTCGCCTTTTTGAGTGGCGATGAAAACGCTAGAAGCAATAACAACAAGAAGAACAAGTAAAAAAATATATTTTAAAATCCTCATATGGGAGACAGTTTGTTTTTTGCGTAAAGTTAAAAATATAATCTTATTTTTTCTTAGAATTATTGCTTTTGCTGAAATGAGTATATTTGTGCTGATATATTTTAAACTTACAAACACAATTTATGAAATTACGTACCATGGCAGGTTTTTTTCTTGCAATTTCAATACTTGCTTCTTGCAAGAAAGAAATTAAAGATGAAACGACTACAAAAACCGAAAATGCAGATTTTAATACTGAGGCTGAACAGTTTGCAGATATTAAAGTTTTGCGATACCAAATACCTGGCTTTGAGAAGTTGACTCTCAAAGAAAAAGAGCTTGTCTACTATCTGACACAAGCAAGTACCGCTGGTCGAGATATTATTTGGGATCAAAATTATAAACACAACCTGAAAATACGTGCCGCTTTAGAAAATATACTTCAAAATTATACTGGAGATAAAGAAAGTGCGAATTATAAAGAATTCATTGTCTACCTAAAACGTGTATGGTTTTCTAATGGTATTCACCATCATTATTCAAATGATAAAATAAAGCCGGGATTTGATTTGGCTTTCTTCAATCAAGTATTGGCAGATACAAAAACCAATCTTGATTCAGAAGTGGTAAATATCCTTTTCAATGATGTAGATTCTAAAAAAGTGAACCTTGATGAAAAGAAAGGTCTAGTTGAAGGATCTGCCGTAAACTTCTACGGAGATGGAATTTCAGCCGCTGATGTAGATGCATTTTATGCTGCAAAAAAACAAGTAGATTCACATCGTCCAGTATCCTTCGGTCTTAATTCAAAACTTGTTCGCAATGCTGCGGGTAAGATTGAAGAGAAAGTTTACAAAAGTGGTGGAATGTATGGTGCAGCAATAGACAAAATGATCTATTGGCTAGAAAAAGCTCAAGGAGTAGCAGAAAATAAAAAGCAAGGCGATGCGATTGGCTTGCTTATTAAATATTATAAATCAGGAGATCTCAAAACTTGGGACGACTATAATATTGCTTGGGTCGAAGCCACGGACAGTAATATAGATTATAATCATGGTTTTATTGAAGTGTATAATGACCCACTAGGTTATAGAGGTTCATTTGAAGGAGTAGTGCAAATCAAGGATTTCGATATGAGCGCTAAAATGCAAAAGATATCCGAAAATGCGCAATGGTTTGAAGATAATTCTCCTTTAATGGCGGAGCATAAAAAGAAAAATGTTGTTGGCGTTACTTACAATACAGTAATTGTCGCTGGAGAGGCCGGAGACTCATCTCCAAGTACTCCAATAGGAGTTAACCTTCCAAACGCCGACTGGATTAGAGCTGAACATGGTTCAAAATCTATTTCGCTTGGTAATATCATAGATGCGTACAATCACGTAGGTGGTGGAGATAAGCTGAGAGAATTCGCAAATGATGAGCAAGAAGTTGAACTTCAGGAAAAATATGGTGAGCAAGCAGATAAACTTCATACAACTTTACATGAAGTTGTAGGGCATGCTTCAGGACAAATTAACAAAGGAATTGGCACTACTAAAGAAACTTTAAAAAGTTATGCATCTACTCTTGAAGAAGGACGTGCGGATCTCGTAGGACTTTACTATTTATACAATCCAAAAATTCAAGAACTTGGTCTTGTTGATGATTGGAAAAAAACAGGAATGGCTGCTTATGATGGTTATATTAGAAATGGTTTGATGACACAACTTGTCAGACTTGAGCAAGGAGCTGATATCGAAGAATCTCACATGAGAAACAGACAATGGGTGAGTGCTTGGGTATTTGAGCAAGGTAAAAAAGAAAATGTTATTGAGAAAATCATACGTGATGGTAAAACTTACTATAATATTACCGACTATGCAAAACTCCACGATCTTTTTGGGAAACTATTGCGAGAAACACAACGTATAAAATCTGAGGGAGATTATAAAGCTGCAAAAGCATTAGTGGAAACATATGGAGTAAAAGTAGATCAGAAACTTCACGCTGAGGTTTTGAATCGTAACAAGAAATTTAATTCGGCTCCATATAGCGGATTTATTAATCCTTTACTAGTTCCAGAAATGGATGCTGATGGAAAAATTAAAGACATTAAAGTGACGCAGCCAAAATCATTTACAGAGCAAATGCTGTACTATTCAAAAAACTTTGGTTTCCTTCCAATGGATAACTAAGTAAATATTTTAATAAAAAAACCTTCGAGCGATCGAAGGTTTTTTTTTGATTAAATATCAATGTTATTGTTTGCCGTAAAATTTAATTGCAAATAAGAATGCAACAAATATTAGAAAGCCAATTAGAACTCTGTAACTGCCTTTGTAATAAACTTTGTGAGTTGCAATATCCTTTCTGTACATAAATACAGTAGCGATCACAAATACAATAAAAAAAATTACTCCAAATATCATTTGACCTTGACTAAACATATCTCTTAATTTTTAGCAAAAGTACATAATTCTAACTTTAAAAAATAGCCAAAAAAAAGTGCTTCAATCGTTTTATCGACTGAAGCACTATTATGAATAGTAACAAATTAATTAGATTTTTACAGTCCACCCAAAAGTGTCTTCTTCTAATTTATTTTGCAAATTTGTAAGTCTTGCTTTTAACTTTAATGCGATAGATTCTGCTGGTTTTTTCAATTCATTGTAAACGTCTTGGTATGCAAATCCTGCAATAGGACTAATAACCGCGGCAGTTCCTGTTCCAAAAATTTCAGTTAAACTACCATCTTTAAATCCTTCAAGAAGTTCAGCAACTGTAATTGGACGCTCTTCAACCGTAATACCTTCACGTTTTGCAATAGCAATAATACTTTTTCTTGTAACACCGTCAAGAATACGCTCACTTACAGGCGCTGTAACCAAAGTGTCGTGTAGTCTAAAGAAAACGTTCATTGTTCCAGCTTCTTCTAGTTTTGTATGCGTTGCATCGTCAGTCCAAATAATTTGATCATATCCTTTTTCTTTTGCAAGACGAGTTGGATAAAACTGAGCTGCATAGTTACCCGCTGCTTTTGCTGCACCAATTCCACCATTTGCCGCACGGCTAAAGTGCTCAGCGATCATAACCTTAACTTCTCCTGAGTAATAAGCACGAACAGGCGATAAGATAATCATGAATCTAAAGTCCGAAGATGGAGACGCTACGATTGCAGAAGAATTTGCAACCATAAATGGTCTGATGTATAGTGAGCTTCCATTTCCGCGCTTAACCCACGATTTGTCTAATTTTATTAATTTTTTCAATCCATCCATAAATACCTCTTGTGGCACTTCTGGCATTTGCATTCTTACTGCTGATTTATTAAAACGCTTGAAATTCTCTTCTGGACGAAACAACCAAACGTCGTCTGCTTCATCTTTAAATGCCTTCATACCTTCAAAAATTGCCTGTCCGTAATGGAAAACCATTGACGATGGCTCTATTTGAAACGGACCATAAGGTTTAATTTCAGCCTTCTGCCACTCACCATCTATAAAATCACAAATTAACATGTGATCTGTAAATGTTTTTCCAAAGGTTAAGTTTTCAAAGTCGCATTGATCAATTTTAGATGATGCTGCTTGAGTTACTGTAAAGCTGTCTGTAGAAGTCATTTTGTAAATTAAAGTTTGTAAATAGAACTAAGCTAGTTTTCAGAGCGCAAATTTAGTTAAAGTCTAGTCGATATTTTTTAAAAAAGGATTTATTAACAACCGTTTCATTAGTTTCTCATAAATCAATTGCATATAATTATTTTAACTGTGTATAATACTAAATAAAATGTTGAATATTCACATAACTTAGTATTTTTGTGCTTCAATGATTTAAATTTTAGAAATATGAAAAAATTAATACTAATTAGTTGTTCTGTGATTTTCTTCTATTCGTGTAAAAATGATTCTCAAGAAAAAAATAATCAAGATGCTGATCCTAAAGAGATTACTGTTTCTGAGAGTAATATCGATAAAACTTCTAATTTAAAGGATACAATTTCTGTTGAAAAAACAGTAAAACAAGTTCCCATGACAGAGGCAAAAAATAAAACATTTGATAAAGAAGACTATGCTTCTTTTGGTGCGACCTTTACGACTAATACTGTTTTGAATAAAGAACAAATGCTAAAAAAATATCAAACTTTAAAACATGGCGATACAATCTCTGTAACTTTTGAATCTCAGATCAACGAGGTTTGCAAAAAGAAAGGATGTTGGATGGATGTTTCTCTAGGGAAAGATCAGAAGTCATTTGTTAAATTTAAAAACTATGGTTTTTTTGTTCCTTTAAATGCTGATAAATCGGATGCAATTATTAGCGGCAAAGCGTTTATTGATGAGGTTTCTGTGGCACAATTAAAGCATTATGCAAAAGACGGTGGAAAATCTCAAGAAGAAATCGACAAGATTATGAGCCCCAAAGTGACCTATGCTTTTCAGGCAGATGGTGTTTTAATCAAAAGATAATGAAAAATATTTTCGTCATTTTAATATTAGCTGTAATCACATTCAGCTGTAACGGAAAAATCGAAACTTCGGATAAAGTTTCATCGCTTTCTGCGATTCCTAATTCGGCGAAAGCCAAAAGCTTTGAAATGTATGAATTTTCAGAAATGGCTTCTTTGATGGAAACAATGTTTGCTACTAATCAAAAACTGAAAGAAAATATCATTCAAGGAAAAGAATTGGGAGAATTTCAAGATAATTTTCTCAAAATTCACTCAGCATCAATGACGGACGAGTCTGATAATGACGAGTTTTTTAAACAGCAAGCACAGATTTTTATTTCTGCGCAACAAATGATTTTTACCGACAAACAAAATGCAAAGGAGCATTATAACGCGAGTATTTCTGCTTGCCTTCAATGTCATGAGCAAAAGTGCGGCGGTCCAGTTCCAAGAATTAAAACTCTATTTATAAAATAAATTACTTTGAGACGAGAGATTATTACCACTTCTGATGGTTCAAAAACAATACATTTACCAGATTGGGATGAATCATATCATTCTAAACATGGCGCTGTTCAAGAAGCCTATCACGTTTTTATAAAAAATGGACTTCGACTATTTGAAAATAGAACAGTTAATATATTAGAAATTGGATTTGGAACAGGTCTTAATGCAATTATTACTTTGATAGAAGCTGAGAAGCAGAATCTCAAGATAAATTATACGGGAATTGAAGCCTATCCAGTTACGCTAGAAGAAGCTTTCGAAATGAATTATCTAGATTCTCTTGACGCAATAGATAAAAAGGATATTTTTGAGAAAATGCACCAAATTCCCTTCGCAACGCAAGAGGCGCTTTCTGATAATTTTAACATTGAGAAGCGAAATATATTTTTTGATCAAATAGCAGATATTGAGTCCTTTGACCTAATTTATTTCGATGCCTTCGGATATCGTGTTCAGCCCGAACTTTGGAGCACCGAAATATTTCAAAAAATGTACACATCCCTTAAAGATAACGGAGTTCTAGTTACTTATGCAGCTCGAGGCGTGGTAAAGAGAAGTATGAAGGAAGTAGGATTTACAGTAGAAAAGCTAGCTGGACCACCGGGAAAGCGAGAGATGATGAGAGCATTTAAAAAATAAAGTTTTGCATAGTTATTAACATTTCTTTTGTATTTCATACACTTATATTAAGTATATTTGGTAAACAAGTACGAAAATAGATTACGTTACCTATATAATTATATAAACTGCTATGAAGAGAACAATGTTTGATTACACTAAAACGATCCTTGAAAGAGTAAGTTTTGACCCTACGCTTTTTTGTAAAGAACTTGACAAAGCTTTGCAAATGCTATTACCTTATGAGATTGAACAGCTGGGAGAATGGCTTTCAAATTTTATAAATGAAAAGCCGGAACTTAGACCTTCATTATTACTAATTAGAGATTAAAAGTAATTTTGAGAAAGAAAGCCTCGAGTATTATTAAATATTCGAGGCTTTTTTTTGTTCTATCTTGTTTTTTTATGCTTGGGACTAATTATCTCCACATCGTGAAAAGCAATAGCACCACGCACAATTGACGAAATTGATTCTTTCAAAGCCTCTATAATATGTAACTTTAAATGTTTCTGGTGAAATATTAGACTAATTTCCCTCGCTGGCTTCTTCTCTTGAAACTGTCGCAATTTTTTCTGCTCTTTTTCTCCAAGATCTAAGGTATGCAAATAGGGAAGGAGTGTCATTCCAAAGCCTTCATTGCTGAGTTTTATTAAAGTTTCAAAACTTCCACTCTTGATTTGGAATTTGTCGTTTCTGCCTTCTCTAAAATTACAAAGGTTGAGAATGCTTTCGCGAAAGCAATGACCGTCTTGTAAGAGTAGTAAATCTTGAGGGTCTAAATCTTCAACTGAAATTTTATCCTTCGAATATAATTTATTATTCTCAGGCACATAAGCTACAAAAGGCTCGTAATAAAGAGGTACTTCTTTAATTTTATCTTCTTTGAGAGGAGTGGCAGCAATAGCAGCGTCGAGGTGACCGTTTTTTAGTTTTTCGATTAAGTCCTCTGTGGTAAGTTCTTCTATCAAAAGTTTTACTTTTGGATGTTTAGTGCAAAAGTTCTTTAAGAACATTGGTAATAGAGTAGGCATAACTGTCGGGATGACGCCTAATCTGAAATCTCCACCAACAAAACCTTTATACTGGTCTACAATATCCGAAATTCGATCAGTTTCATAAAGAATGTTTTTGGACTGAGCCACAATTCTCTCCCCAACTTCTGTAAGTTGAATTGGCTTCTTATTCCTGTCAAATATTAAAACTCCTAATTCTTCTTCCATCTTTTGAATTTGCATACTCAAAGTTGGCTGTGTGACATGGCAATGCTCTGCGGCAACTGTAAAATTACGGTGCTCGGCGATAGCAAGTACATATTGGAGTTGTGTGATTGTCATAATAAGTATTTTAGTATAAAAATAGGAAAACTATAAGTTTTAATTATAGTAAAAATCTAAGTTTTTCACTAATTTTATTTCACTAACAATTTTAAACAACAAATAGTATGAAAACCAATATTTTAGGACTTGGAGTTAAAGAATCTGCAATGGTTATAGATGATCTAAATATGCTTTTGTCAAATTATCAGGTTTACTACCAAAACTTACGCGGAATTCATTGGAATATTCGCGGTAAGCGATTTTTTGAACTTCACGTAAAATTTGAAGAACTTTATAATGATTCACAGTTAAAAGTGGATGCTGTGGCCGAAAGAATTTTGACTATAGGCGGAAAGCCACTCCACACTTTTGAAGATTATATTAAACTTAATACTCTAATAGTTGGAAAAAATATTTCTCAAGATGAGAAAGCAGTTCAACTTATTGTAGATTCATTATCTGGCCTACTTAAAATTGAGAGAGAAATTCTCAACAAAACTGATGAGATTGGGGATGAAGGTACAAACAGTATGATGAGCGACTTTATATCTGAACAAGAAAAAACTATATGGATGATGAACGCGTGGCTTGAAGAAAGTCTTTAATCAATGAAAATACGAAAGCCGAAAATCTAATTTTCGGCTTTTTTTTGCTTTAATTTTACATCTTAGATTGTAACAATTTAGTAGAGATTCAATTTTTAGTAATTTTCCCTAAGTTGATGTATTAATATTAAAATTTTTAAATTTAATAGAAATATCATAAAAATCTTTCTTGATTAGACTAACTGTAGTAGTTATGACTTATTTTTGTAGTCACGAGATTATTAACCAAAATATTTTTTATGGCAGATTACTATAAACAGATCCTGGAGAATAACATTAAATGGGTCAAGGAGTCGCTGGACAAAGATCCAGATTACTTTAGAGCACTGGCAACCGGTCAGACGCCACCTCTTTTATGGATAGGATGTTCAGATAGCCGTGTACCTGCAAACGAAATAATTGGAGCAAAAAACGGAGAAGTATTTGTTCACAGAAATATTGCCAATATGGTAATACACACAGATATGAATATGCTGAGCGTATTGGATTATGCAGTAAATGTACTAAATGTAAAACACGTTATCATAGTAGGACATTATGGTTGTGGTGGTATTAAAGCTGCAATGAAAAATGATTCTATTGGAAT
>CBDUDY010000037.1:0-15641 GCA_965366055.1 uncultured bacterium | reverse complement strand
TTGAAAAATGGGCTGTTAACAAGCCGTTAAACTAAAATTTGAGCCTATAAACTTCAAATAAAGTCCGACAATTAAACCAAAGAGTTTGCATCATAAATAGAGTTCAAAAATCTTAGAACTTCCTTTAAATTCAATTTATGGAGGTCGATAATTATACTATAAAATTATCTAAAATAACATTTCTATAGAAATTGCTTATAACGAAAAAAGCACCTCTTTCGAAGTGCTTTTTTTAAACATAATGTGTTTTTAACCAATCGTACTAAGCGCAGCTTTCACTTTATCACTTTTGTCACTTTCTTTCATCGTTTGCAAAAGTTCAGAAAATTGAGAGTGTAATTCTGTGTGTTTTTCCAAAAGTTTTACCGCTTCAAGACGAACAAATTCAGATTCACTTTTCAAGGACATTCCGATTAATTTCTCTAGATTTTCTGTCGCAACATCTTTGCTAGTGATGTGCGTATTATATTTTAAAAGCCAATTTGCAAATAGCAAAGAACTTTTATTATTGTTTGTATTCTTTTTGATTGCATTTTGAAGCAAGCTAAAATCAGAAATAGTTTTGATGTTTTCTGCGATTTTTGCTTCAATCAAATCTTGCTCCTCCTGCCCTACTTTAAAGTATTTATTGATGTCTTTTAGAGAATTATTTATGGCATTTTCTTCCTTTTTACCCTTCTCTTCCCACGCATCTTTAAGACCAACCGTTTTATTAAAAACCAATCCTTCGGCAGTTGAATCTTTGTCTACACAAAAATATCCAAGACGTTGAAACTGAAATTTATCTTCGTTTTGAGCCGTTGCAAGGCTTGGTTCTACAAATCCTCTAACTATTTTAAGAGAATCAGGATTTACAAATTCAAGAAAGTCTTTTTCTTTATGAGTATCCGGCGCTTCGTCCACAAATAAGCGGTCGTAAAGCCTGATCTCTGCATCAATCGCGTGTTCTACCGTAACCCAATGAAGTGTTCCAGAAACCTTGCGTGTTGAAGCTTCTGTACCGCTTCCGCTAAGACTATCAGTATCATAAGTCGCGTGAATCTCAGTAATATTTCCATCTGCATCTTTTACAACGCTTTCACCTTTGATAATATAAGCATTTTTAAGACGAACTTCTTTTCCTATCGAAAGTCTGAAAAATTTAGCTGGAGCTTCTTCAAGAAAATCATCTCTTTCGATATAAATTTCTCTACCAAAAGGCACTTTTCTGAAACCTGCCGCATCGTCCTCTGGATTGTTTTCTGCTTCAAGCCATTCAACAGTATCTTCAGGATAATTTGTAATAATAACTTTCACCGGATCAATAACCGCCATAACTCTTGGCGCAGTTTTGTTAAGATCTTCTCGAATACAGAATTCTAAAACTGAAACACTAATAAGATTTTCTCTTTTTGCAATTCCTGTTGTATTGGCGAAATTTCTCAATGATGCTGGAGTAAAACCTCTACGTCTAAGACCAGAAATAGTAGACATTCTAGGATCATCCCAACCATTTACGTGCTTTTCTGTTACCAATTGAAGCAATTTTCTCTTGCTTACAACCGTGTGAGAAAGATTACGTCTAGCAAATTCTCTCTGTTTTGGTCGAACGTGATTGCTATCTGCAATTTGATCTAAAAACCAATCGTATAATTCTCTGTGAGGTAGAAATTCTAAGGTACAGAATGAGTGCGTAATTTGTTCGATATAATCACTTTCACCGTGAGCCCAGTCATACATTGGATAAATACACCAATCTGTACCAGTTCTGTGGTGAGATTTATTGATAACTCTATAAATAATAGGATCACGCATCAGCATATTAACTGATTTCATATCAATTTTTGCTCTTAGAATATGCACTCCTTCAGCAAATTCTCCATTTTTCATTCTTTCGAATAAATCAAGATTCTCTGCTATAGTTCTATTTCTAAAAGGACTATCAGTTCCTGGAGTTGTTGGAGTTCCTTTTTGGATCGCCATTTCTTCAGAAGATTGACTGTCAACATAGGCTTTATCTTGTTTGATAAGCATTACCGCCCAATCATACAATTGTTGAAAATAATCAGAAGCATAACGTTCTTCGGCCCAATTATAACCCAACCATTCTACATCTCTTTTGATGGCATCCACAAATTCCTGCTCTTCTTTGGCTGGATTTGTATCGTCAAAACGAAGGTTTACGGGCGCATTATAATCGGCACCAAGACCAAAGTTAAGCGCAATCGCACTTGCGTGTCCAATGTGCAAATAACCATTAGGTTCTGGTGGAAATCTAAAACGTAATTTTTCTTGAGGAAGACCATTCTTTAAATCGTCTTCTATAATTTGTTCAATAAAATTTAATGATTTTTCTTCTGCTGACATATTCAAAAATTTGAATCGCAAAGTTACCAAAATTGTTGCGTTAATTCTCCATACTTCAATAGATAATAATCGCTAGACTGAATTGATTTTAGTACTTTTATAAATTCAAAAATTACTCAAAATTTTAAATATTTTTAAAAAAAATGGATACAATAATTCTCAAAAATATACGCCTTTACGCCTATCACGGATGTCTGGATGAAGAAGCAAGAATAGGTTCTGATTATTCTGTAAATCTAGAAATTGAAACTAATTTTGATAAATCTAGAAAGACCGATGAACTTGCAGATACTGTAGATTATGTTCATCTAAATAAAATAGTTCGTGAAGAAATGGCGATACGTTCAAAACTTCTAGAACACGTTGCAGATAGAATTTTGAAAAGGCTTTTTGATGAAATTAAGGAAGTTTCGAGAGCTGAAATTTCGGTTTCTAAATTAAATCCGCCGATTGAAGGAGATGTTGAATCTGTAACAATTAGAATTGCAGAAAGTAGATAAAACAAAAAAAGGATTCCGATATGGAATCCTTTTTTATTTGGAGGCATCGTGCGGATTCGAACCGCAGTAGGAGCTTTTGCAGAGCCCAGCCTAGCCACTCGGCCACGACGCCATCTCTTGAATGGACGGCAAATATACAGAAAACTTTTGATAATGCCAGCCTTCTTTTTTAAAAAATTATTGGATCTTTTCTAGTGCTTTTTTTACTAATTTCTGATCACTTGGAAACCAGCCTTGTGACATAATTATAAATCCAAAAACGACCAATAAAACACTCACCACTTTTTTAACTTTAAATATATTTTTAGCGGTAAGCTTATTTTTTAACTGCTTTGCAGCTAGTATTTTCGCAATATCAACAATCAAATAAGTTCCGATAACGGCGCCAAAAAATGTTGTAATTCGGGAAATATCCATTTCTAATTTTGGACCAATAGATATTAATACCAAAAACCAAAAAAGTAAAACACCAACATTAATGAAGTTCAGTAGAAATCCTTTTATAAATAAATTTCCGTAATTCTTCTTAATAATTTCAGTTGTTATATCGTCTTCACTTTGCTTTTTTCCTTCTTTTCTGAGTTGGATAAATGAAAATACTCCATAACCTGACATTAATAATCCTCCGATAATAAATACCAGAGGATCATCTTTTATGCTTAAAATCAATCTATAACTACTTCCGTAGGCTACTAATATAAAAACTATATCCGCCAAAATCACACCGATATCAAATACTAAAGCAGCGCGGAAACCCTTGGTAACGCTGGTTTCCAAAAGAACGAAGAATACAGGTCCTATTAAAAAACTTAATAAAATACCTAATGGAATGGCTGTTAAAATATCTTGCAACATTACAATTAGTCTGTTTTATGAATACGGTCATTTCTGACCATCAAATTAGTTTACTTCTTTGATTGTACCGCCCAATGTTGTTTTCTTTTTTTGATTTTTTGGACTTCCGTAAATCAAAATATCTCCACCAGCAGTAACATCTGCTTTGATATAATCTGATGCATAAATACTAGCTTCTCCCCCAGCTTTTACCGTAACATTTGCTTGAGATGCAATCAATTTCTGAGCTTCGATAATTCCGCCAGTATTAATACTTGCATCAACATTTTTTGCTTCTCCGCTCACGTAGATTTCTCCACCTGTACTTACTGCTAACTCTGCTTTGCTAACATCCATTTTGATACGTACTTGCGAACCTTGTTTCGAAATAATTTCCAAAGCTGTTTGAGTGATAACTTCAGAAGAAGTAATTACAGATCCTTCTCCAGCATTTAAAATATGAATTTTCTTGTAGTAAAGAGTTGCGGTAATATTCTCTCCTTGCAGTAAATTTCCAAAAGGCATTCTAATTTTTAGCTCGCCATTTTTGTTGATAACCTCTACTTCTGCGTGACGAGTTCCTTCAATTTCAATCTTATTTTCATTGCTTTGTACAAGATTTACAACGATGCGATCAAAGACTTTAACTTCATTAAAATCGCCTAAATTCTTAGATGTTTGCGCGTTTATAAACTGTGACGCTGCTAAAATCATTATCAAAAATATATTTTTCATTTTTTCTATTTAATTGTTATTATTTCTTGCGTAAAAATTTAAAATCTAACTGCTTCTTAACAAGATCAGCATTTTTCACTTTTACATAAACTTCATCTCCTAATTGCAAAATGCTTTTTGAAATTTCGCCTACTAGAGCAAACTGCTTCTCATCAAACGTATAGTAATCATCCTTAATTTCGCGTATACGGCACAAACCTTCGCACTTATTTGCAATTACCTCCACGAATATTCCCCACTCAGTAACACCGCTAATAACGCCCAAGAATTCTTCCTCTTGATGATCTTGCATATACTTAACTTGCATATACTTGATAGAATCGCGCTCTGCATTGGTCGCTAAACCTTCCATTTCTGAACAATGCTTGCTTTTCTTTTCAAAAAGTTCGGCATCAACAGATTTCGCTCCATCAAGATAATGTTGCAATAATCTATGAACCATAATATCCGGATAACGACGAATTGGCGAAGTAAAATGCGAATAATAATCAAATGCTAATCCGTAGTGACCAATATTATCCGTAGAATATTTTGCCTTGCTCATACTTCTGATGGCAAGAGTATCAATCATATTCTGCTCTTTTGTTCCTTGTACATCCTTCAATAAAGTATTTAGAGAAGTAGCAATTTCTTTTTTAGATTTTAAATTTATGCTGTAGCCAAATTTAGAAATCAATGCTTGAAGTGCATCTAGTTTATCTGGTTTTGGCTCATCGTGAATTCGATAAACAAAAGTTTTCTTCTGTTTTCCAATAAATTCTGCGACTTTTCTATTGGCAAGAAGCATAAATTCTTCAATAAGATGATTTGCTTCTTTAGATTCTTTAAAATAAACCCCTGTTGGTTCACCATCTTGATCTAAAACGAACTTTACCTCTACTTTATCAAAAGATATTGCGCCATCTACCATTCTTGCAGCACGAAGAATTTTAGCTAAGCGATCCATAATAACCGTTGCTTCAACAATATCTGCACCTACTTTGTAAGATTCTCCTGTAATAGAAATATCTTCAGGAATGGTATCGTCACCTTCTGTTTCTATAATATGCTGTGCTTCTTCATAAGCAAATCGTTGGTTTGAGTTTATTACAGTTCTTCCGAACCATTGCTCTACAACTTTTGCTTTCTGATCTAATTCAAATACTGCCGAAAACGTATATTTTTCTTCATTTGGTCTAAGTGAACAAGCAAAATTTGATAATACTTCTGGCAACATTGGCACTACTCTATCCACAAGATAAACAGATGTTGCTCTTTCATAAGCTTCATCATCTAATATTGTTCCTTCTTGCAAATAATGTGATACATCGGCAATATGAATTCCTATTTGATAATTTCCATTTTCTAATTTTTCGAAAGACAAAGCATCATCAAAATCTTTCGCGTCTTTTGGATCAATAGTAAAAGTCAAAACATCACGCATATCGCGACGTTTGGCAATTTCTTCTTGTGTAATTGAAGTATCAATATTTTGAGCAAAAGCCTCAACTTCTACCGGAAATTCATAAGGCAATCCGTATTCAGCAAGAATTGCGTGAATTTCGGTATCGTGTTCTCCTGGTTTTCCAAGGACATTTATCACAGAACCAAAAGGACTATCCGCTTTTTTAGGCCAATCATCAATTCTTACTACAACTACATCTCCTTGTTGTGCTTCACCAATTTTATCTTTTGGAATAAAGATATCGGTGTACATTTTGATATTTGTGGTAGATACAAATGCAAAGTTTTTCTGAATGTCAATAACACCCACAAATTCCATTTTCTTGCGTTCAAGAATCTCTACAACTTCTCCTTCAGATTTCTTTCCGCTACGTCTTTTATAAACATAGACTTTTACTCTATCGCCATCTAAACCGTGATTTAGATTATTTGTAGTAATAAAAACATCGTCTTCAAGCTCTTCACAGACAAAATAAGCAGTTTTTCTGCTAGTCATATCTAGAGTTCCTTCGTAGTAATCTTGACTTTCTGCCTTCACTAGGTATTTCCCTGGTTCAGTTTCAACTATTTTTTTATTGGATTTTAATATTTTAAGATCACGAATAATTTCGTTTCTACTTTTGGTATCATCCAAATCCAGCTTGGCAACAATTTGTTTATAATCATACTCCTTGTTTGCGTTGCTTGAAAGAATCTTCAAAATCTTATCTGAATGATCTACATTCTTGCCTCTGGAATTTCCTGGTCTTTTTTTCATATATTTTTTATAATCTTCCGAAATTTACAAAATTTCTCGTTCTGCAATATTCGGACTGAATGTCAAAGGTAAAATATTAACGACGAATTATAACATAGATGTTAAAGTCTGCCATTCTCAGTTTACGTTCTTTCTTCTTCTTTTTGTTTTCAGAGTTGTGAACATCTATTATATATATAATATTTTCTTTAATTAAATTTATAAAAATTAGGAGGTTATTATGGTGTGTTGATAATGGCTATAACTTTCTGAGAAAAGTATTGAAAGCTAAGATTTGATTTGTTATAACAAGTTATTAACAGTCGTTTGAGTAGCTAATATGCAGACAGTCAATTAAAATTAATCTTTAGTTAACAGATCTTGATAACTATCAACATTATCAAATTGTAAATAAATATCATTTTGAAAATTGTTGACTATTGAGTTTTTGTTCTTGATAACTTTTCAGAAAGTTCTTCAAAGTTTTCTTGCATATCTCATTGTGATTTTTGCTTGGAAATATTAATCGTAATTGCAAAAAAAAGATATAAAAAACGTTAACGACTTATCAACAATTTAAGCCAGATAAGCTTCCCTTGATTACTAAGGCATTAGCATAAGATGTTAACAACGCTGTTTTATTGTCAAAATAGAGCATAATTAGAACTTAAAGTGTTTCTACAAATCTATTAATATGATTAATTTTACAACTTAAATTTACTTATCATGAAAATATCCATTGGCAACGACCACGCAGGTGTAGAATATAAAAATGCAATCGTAAAAATGTTGCAAGATCGAGGTTATGAAGTTAAAAATTACGGAACTGACTCAGAAGCTAGTGTAGATTATCCAGATTTTGGACATCCTGTTGCAACAGACGTGGCTTCAGAAAATGTAGATTTTGGAGTTGTTATTTGTGGCAGCGGTAATGGTATTAATATGACGGTAAATAAGCATCAAGAAATTCGTTCGGCTTTATGCTGGACAAAGGAAATTGCTGCTTTGGCAAGATTGCATAACGACGCAAATATTATTGCAATTCCTGCAAGATATACATCTATAAATCAAGCAGTAGAAATGGTTCAAGCTTTTCTTGACACAAAATTTGAAGGTGGGAGGCATCAGAATAGAGTAGATAAAATTGCCTGCACATAATTCTTTTTGCATATCTCTTTTTACAAAAAATCCTTTTAATAATGCTTTTCATTTTTTACAAAGAATGAATTAGGTCGTCATTAGTAAGGATTTTTTCTATTTCAAAATAATTATAGTTACCTTACTATATTAGTCAAAATAACAAATGAGCGAAGAAAAACCACAATTAAAAAAGCAGTATTATCCTATAAATGATACTCTTAGAAGTTATCTCGAAAAATATAAACGACTCACCAAAACCAGAGTTTATTACGATGATTTAATGCGTTTTCAAGGAAGTGTCGTGGTTTATGATAGAGATGACAAGGATACTTTGTGGGTGAGAGTTTATTATAATGATTCTGATAGGACAGAAATTGATCACAGTTTAAAAAAAATCTACACTTTACTGCATTCGGACGGAGATGAAAGTAATATAGAATATCTAAATGTCGATTACGTTGATTTTTGCACTTTTGGTAATTCGAAACCATTTAGAGTTAAGGTTCGAAATATTCTGAATGACAATTACACGCATTTTTATATAAAAAAAGCAGATGCTTCCAGAGTTTTTGGTCTTGAATTAGAACATATAATTTCTCCAAATAGCATCAATTTTTTGGTTTTTGAAGATACCTTGGTTGAAGAACATATAATTGGAATTCCAGGAGATATTTTTTTAGAAAATAATTTAAAAAATTGTACCGAATTAGAAAAATCTCAGATTGCAAAAGAGTTTGTGAAGTTTAACGAGCGTTGTATGATTGGCCTTTTGGGCGATATGAGATCCTACAATTTTGTGGTGATTCCTACTTATGATTTTGATCAAAGAATCTTCAAAATTAGAGCAATTGATTTTGATCAGCAGAGTTATGAAGGTAGTTTTAAACTTTACAAACCACATTTATTTAAAGAAAATTTCAAATTTTCTCAACTAGTTCAACAGAAATTAAAGCCAGAATCAATTCTTCAATACCAAATTGAAGAGCGTTCATTGCTGGTAAAACGTTTGTATGATACTAAAGCTCGGTTGGAAAGTTTGATTGAAGCAATGAAATCGGCAAAATTGGCTCCAGATGAGCAAATTAAACAATTGCAGGAAGAAATTTACCAAATGACTTTGGATGTCAATTTTAGAAATGCCAATTCTATGGGCGAAATAGTTCAAGCAGCACTAAATTTTATGGAACGTAATTATAAGTTTGATGATGAGTAATCTTGTCAATTATTATAAAGGAAGTTCTTTTTAAATTTTTAAAAATGACCTCCAAAGAAAAGTACAATTATTTGAATAATAACTATACTCCAAAACTTAACCAAGTAACTGTTTTTGGAAGTTTTATGACGAAAGTAAAGCATTCCAATCCCTGAACCGATACTTCCACCTAGCAATGCTGAAGTCAAAAGTGCTTTTTCAGATATACGCCTTTGATGGGTTTGCGCAAGTTTTTTGTCATAACCCATTAGTAAAAAAGCACAAATGTTAACTGCTAAAAGGAGGAAGATTGTCGCCATTAATTTTTAATAGTTTTTATGGAGCAAAATTATAGAATCGAACACTAGTAATCGTGAAAAATTAAAATGTTACAACTGATTGTCAGTTTATAGTATCAATATATAAAAGTTTATATTACTAATATACAAACGGATCTAAGAAATTATATACAAATATGAACCAAATTCAATTTATAAAATCGGAAGTAAATACTTCTGATAAAAATATCGAAGCAACCTTAAAATTGCTTTCAGAAGACTGTACAATTCCATTTATTTCGCGTTACAGAAAAGATCAAACAGGAAATCTTGACGAAGTTCAAATTGAAAATATTGCCAAAAAAAATGAAGAATTTCAGACAATTCAGAAACGTAAAGAGTCAATTTTAAAAACAATTGAGGAGCAAGGAGAATTAACGCCTGAGTTAAGGCAGAAAATTTCGAATTCTTTTAATTTAAATGAGATTGAAGACCTTTATCTTCCTTATAAGAAGAAACGTAAAACCCGCGCTGATACTGCGAAAGAGAAGGGTTTATTGCCTTTGGCGAAGTTGATTGTAACTTCTAATAATTCAAGAAATATTGATGACGCTTCCGCGAAATATATAACAGACGCAGTAAAAAACCAGGAAGAAGCTTTGCAAGGCGCAAGAGATATTGTGGCCGAATGGATTAGTGAAAATCCAGCGGTAAGACAGCAATTACGCTCATTATACCAACGTCGAGCTACAATTAGCACTAAAGTTCAGAAAGCAAAAGCTGAGGAAGAAGGTGCAAAGAAATTCAATCAATATTTTGAATGGTCAGAAGTTTTGCACAAAGCGCCATCGCATCGAGTTTTGGCAATGTTAAGAGCCGAAAATGAAGGTTTTATCAAGGTAAAAGTGGCAATTGAATCTGAAGATGCTTTGGAAAGTATCGAAAGAATCGTCACTAAAGCAGCCAATAATGAACAGATAATACTAGCCTTAGAAGACAGCTACAAACGACTTTTGGCGCCAGCATTAAGCAATGAAATTTTGCAAGAAGCGAAAGCAAAAGCTGATGCAAATTCAATTCAGGTTTTTGCAACAAATCTAGAGCAGTTGTTGCTTGCGCCACCACTTGGCGAAAAGAGAATTCTCGCAATTGATCCAGGTTTTAGATCAGGTTGTAAGATTGTTTGCCTTGACGAACGCGGCGATTTATTATATAATGAAACTATTTTTCCGCACGCGCCGCAAAATGAAACTGCGGTTGCAATGAAGAAAATCAGATCGATGGTGAACGCCTATAAAATTGATGCAATCTCAATTGGAAACGGAACAGCATCACGTGAAACCGAGCATTTTATCAAAAAAATTGCTTTCGATAAACCTTTGCAAGTCTTCATTGTAAGTGAAGCTGGAGCGTCTATTTATTCAGCTTCAAAAATTGCTAGAGACGAATTTCCAAATTTTGATGTTACCGTTCGTGGAGCCGTTTCTATCGGCCGAAGACTAAGTGATCCATTGGCCGAATTGGTTAAAATTGATCCGCAATCTATTGGAGTTGGGCAATATCAACACGATGTAGATCAGACAAAGTTGAAAAATGAGCTAGATCTAGTGGTTTTGAAAAGTGTGAATAAGGTTGGAATAAATTTAAATACTGCCAGCAAACATTTACTAAGTTATGTAAGTGGAATTGGAGAGAAACTTGCCGAAAACATTGTGCAATATCGATCAGAAAACGGACCTTTTACGGACAGAAAACAGTTAAAAAAAGTCGCTAGATTGGGCGAAAAGGCATTTCAACAAGGATCACCATTTATTAGAATTACCAACGGAAAAAATCCATTGGATAATTCGGCAGTTCATCCAGAAGCCTATGCTGTGGTTGAAAAGATGGCAAAAAACCTTAAAATTTCAGTATCAGATTTAATTCGAAATAAGGAGAAAACCGCTTTATTAAAAGCAGAAGATTATATTACCCAAGATTTCGGATTGCTTACAATTCGAGATATTATAAAAGAACTAGAAAAACCAGCACTCGATCCCCGAAAAGCGGCTAAAGTTTTCGAATTTGACCCAAATATTAGAACGATAAAAGATTTAAGAGAAGGTCAGATCTTACCTGGAATTGTGAATAATATTACCAATTTTGGTTGCTTTGTAGACGTGGGAATCAAAGAAAGCGGACTTGTGCATATTTCGCAACTTAAAGCTGGTTTTGTAAGTGATGTTAATGAAGTTGTTTCACTTCATCAACACGTTCAGGTCAAAGTAACGGAAGTTGATGAGGATAGAAAGAGAATTCAATTGACGATGATTTTGTAATATTATTATGATAGTGATTTTCAAATGCTATAATTTAATTTGAGAAATTTAAAAATGTTTATCTTTAGTAGATGGATAAACCTTTTGCAATAAGGGCGATTAGAAGGAAAAATAGTATTCAATATAAGCTCTAGTAAAAGATGGTCCATTTATAAAAAAGATAAGATGAGCTACATCATCTCTAAAACCTTGAGTAAAAGATGATAAAAAACAAAAAAATATCAGTTTTAGGAAATGAGATATCAGTTGTAAAAAAGGGAAATGATGATTTTATCTCTTTAACCGATATGCTAAAAGCCAAAGATGGAGATTTCTTCATTTCGGATTGGCTCAGAAATAGAAATACTGTCGAATTTTTAGGAATTTGGGAATCTGTAAATAATCCAGATTTTAATTATGGCGAATTTGCCATAATTAAAAGTCAGGCTGGATTAAACAACTACAAAATTAGCGTTAAAGAGTGGGAGAATAAAACAAATGCAATCGGATTAAAAGCTACTGCAGGTAGATATGGGGGGACTTATGCCCATATTGATATTGCTTTCGAATTTGGAATGTGGATTAGTGCTGAATTTAAAGTGTACTTAATTAAAGAATTTAAGCGCTTAAAAGAAGATGAGAGTAGCCGCCTAAATCTCGAGTGGAATTTGCAACGTACTTTAAGCAAAGTAAATTATAAAATTCATACAGATGCAATTAAAGAAAATCTTGTTCCTACAGAGCTCAGTAAAAAGCAAATTGCTATAATTTACGCCAGCGAAGCAGATGTTTTGAATATGGCATTATTTGGGAAAACAGCGCATCAATGGCGAGACGAAAATCATAACCAAAAAGGAAATATCAGAGATATGGCGACTATACAGCAATTGGTAGTCTTGTCAAACTTAGAAAGTATAAATGCGTTGTTAATTAATCAAGACATTAATCAGCAACAACGATTAGAACAACTTAACGAAATTGCTATTTCACAAATGAAATCGCTTCTTGCCAATAGCACACTTAAAAATTTAAAATAGTCATTTTTCTGACCTCAAAAAAACGATAAATTACTTATAGAAAGAGGGATTTAAAAAACGAGTATAATTTTTAAATATTGTACTGCGGATCTTGAATTGCAACCGATAATGTACAAAGATTTTGATTGGGAATTATGCGAACAAAAAATCTTCAAGAAGTATTAAAGATTTAAAGATATTATAAACAAAAAAAGCTTCATCGTAAATATTACAATGAAGCTTTTTTTATATCTGAACTTTAAAATATTAAAGTTTTGTTTCCTCTTCTTTTTTAATGATTGGTTCTTTAGGCTCTTCTTTCGAAGCGTCTTTAAATTCTTTGATACCAGATCCTAATCCACGCATCAATTCAGGGATTTTTTTACCTCCGAAAAGCAATAATAGAATCACCACAATTAAGATAATTTGCGGTGCACCAATAACTCCTAAAAATATTGATAATGTATTCATTTTTTGTTCGATTTTAATAGCACAAATGTAAATAGAAAATTTTGTAATAATCTCACTTCCTTGTTAATTATTGAAATTTAAGCACAGTCGTTGATTAAATTTAATGAGATTTTCAAAACCTAACGCACTCTACAAGTTTGCTAAATTGTTATATTTGCTTACTAAATACGACAAATGCCAAAGAAAAGATTTAAACGCAAGATTTTAAAGAAGCGTTTATTTACAAAGAACCGATTCATAATTCTTAATGAAGATACATTTGAGGAAATTTTTTCGCTAAGATTAACCTTGATGAATGTATTTGTTGTTGCAACTCTTGGCGCTATTTTTTTGGTTTTCATTACCACCGTTATCATTGCCTTTACACCATTGAGAGAGTTTATTCCAGGCTATGCTTCGGCAGATTTAAAAAGAAATGCCACTCAACTTGCAATTAAGTCAGATTCTCTTGAGATAGCTTTACAGCAAAATGAAGCTTATATTTCATCAATCAGGAAAGCATTATTAGGAGAAGTTGAAATTCATAAATTTAATAAAGATTCATTAATTTCAGAAGAACAACAATTGCAGGATATTGATTTGAAACCTTCTGAAGATGAACTTAAATTAAGGGAAAAAGTTGCGAAAGAGGACAAGTTTAATCTTTTTGATAAGGCTAAGGCCAAAGTAAGTATTGTTTTATTTCCGCCGGTAAAAGGAGTGGTTACTTCAAAATTTAATGCTCAAGAAAAGCATTATGCTATTGATGTGGCTGTGGCCAAAAATACTCCTATAAAGGCTGCATATAGCGGAAACGTCATTTTTGCAGAATGGACACCAACCAATGGAAATGTGATTATTTTACGTCATAATTACGGATATATTTCAATTTATAAACATGCTGCTTCTCTAACAAAAGAAGAAGGAGATATTGTAAAAACTGGTGAAGTAATTGCGCTTGCCGGTACTGGAGGATTAGAATCAACAGGAATACAACTGCACTTTGAATTGTGGAAAGATGGACATCCAATAGATCCATCAAAATTTATAGTTTTTGAATAATAGCCTATGTCAGTAAAATCTATAGCAGCAAAAATATTTGCAGGAATTGTTTACAGAAAGACTCAAAATTGGGCTAATAATCCTGTGCAAACACAACAAAAAGTATTTCATTCGCTGATTGCAGCGGCTAGAGATACAGAATTTGGAAAAGACCACAATTTTGACCAAATCCGAAATGGTGTCGATTTCCGAAATCAGGTTCCAATTCGAGATTACGAAGAGCTCAAACCATATATAGAAAAAGTTGTAGCAGGTCAGGAGAATATTTTATGGCCAGGAAAGCCGTTGTATTTTGCCAAAACTTCAGGTACAACCTCAGGCGCTAAATATATTCCACTAACCAAAGAATCGATGCCTTATCATATCGATGCTGCTAGAAATGCCATTCTGCTCTACATTCACGAGACCGGAAATTCATCATTCGTAGATGGAAAGATGATTTTCTTGCAAGGAAGTCCGTTGCTTGAAGAGAAACACGGAATTAATTTTGGAAGATTATCGGGGATTGTAGCGCATTTTGTACCCAAATACCTTCAGAAAAACAGAATGCCTTCGCTCGAGGTAAATTGCATTGATGATTGGGAAGAGAAAGTTGATGCTATTGTAGATGAAACAATCAACGAAGATATGTCGGTGATTTCCGGCATTCCGCCTTGGGTTCAGATGTATTTTGAAAAATTAAAAAAGAAGAGCGGAAAAGATGTTGGCGATCTGTTCAAGAACTTTAGTCTGTTTATTTATGGTGGGGTGAATTATGAGCCGTACCGTGCAAAATTTGAAAGTTTAATTGGAAGAAGAGTTGACAGCATTGAGCTTTTTCCAGCTTCGGAAGGATTTTTTGCGTACCAAGATTCACAGAAAGAAAAAGGAATGTTGTTGCTTTTGAATGCAGGAATCTTTTATGAATTTATACCTTCGGACAAATATTTTGAAGAAAATCCACCAAGATTAACCATTGGAGAAGTTGAATTGAATGTGAATTATGTTCTGATAATTTCTACAAATGCTGGTTTGTGGGGATATAATATTGGAGACACCGTTCAATTCGTGTCCTTGAAACCGTATCGCGTGGTTGTTTCTGGACGTATAAAACACTTTATTTCGGCTTTTGGAGAACATGTCATCGGCAAGGAAGTGGAAGCGGCACTTCAGGAAGCTGTTGAAAATACAGGAATGACAGTTTCAGAATTTACAGTAGCGCCACAGATAGAAGATGCGGTTGGACTGCCATATCACGAATGGTTTATAGAGTTTGAAGGCGACATTAAGGATTTAAATAAACTAGCATCAAAATTAGATGTGGCGATGCAAAAACAGAATGATTATTATAAAGATTTGATTACTGGAAATGTGTTACAACCATTGAAAATTAGAGCTTTGAAAAAAGATGCTTTTCAGAATTATATGAAATCAATTGGGAAACTTGGAGGACAGAATAAACTTCCGCGACTAAGCAATGACCGAAAAATTGCCGATCAGTTGAAGCAATTTTCATTATAATTTCGGAAGAATCAAGAACATGTCCTTGATTTATTTTGCAGGAAACTCCCATAAGTAGGATTGCAAATAACAGAAGATGACATTATAATTTCGGAAGAATCAAGAACATGTC
>CBDUDY010000036.1:0-15721 GCA_965366055.1 uncultured bacterium | reverse complement strand
CTGAGTCACCGCGTTTAATTTCGGATGAATGGACGAACTTCTTCTTTCCGAAAAACTTTCATTTAAACCTACAGACGATTTTACTAGCTATCCCAACGTGTTAAAAGTTTTAGCTAAGTAGCAAGAATATACAAAATGAATTATGAATTTTCGCTTTGCTGAATTAAGCTACTGCAAAATAGATTTGGAACGAATAATAAAATCAGTTGCAATTAAAGAATTGAATAAAAATATCGAAAATTGCAATCACATATCTAATTTGCGACAATAATTTTAAATGTTATAAAGGAAATGACAGTAGTAAAATTGGAAATTTTTTGATAATAGATGACTTAGATAGTGCAGATTCATGAATATTTATAATATCCCTACTTTACGACCTTTTATACTAATAAAGATGTAAATTAGAGAATCATATCCGCTCCAACGTTGATAAATAGTGAATCGTGAAATGATAGTTGCACTCAATTATAATATTTCGATCCACTATCAACTCGATATAGATTCTGGAATTATCGATTTCTAACCTTAAAAATAATTTATTCTTCTATATGAAAAAAAACATTAGTATAACTAAACGATCTGGCGAAATAGAAGATTTTAACCTCAATAAATTAAAGACTTCTCTTCGAAGATCAGGGGTTGAGGAGCAGCTAATTTCGAAGATTAGCGATGAAGTAGAAAATAATCTTCGCGAAGGAATGACTACTAAGAGAGTTTATAAAATGGCTTATAATATGCTCAAGGTAAAATCGAGGGTTAGTGCTTCAAAATACAAATTAAAAAAAGCATTAATGCAATTGGGACCTTCGGGATTTCCTTTTGAAAATTTGGTTGGTCAATTATTATCGCGTGAGGGATTTGCTACCGAAGTTGGAGTAATGGTTCAAGGACATTGCGTGCAACATGAAGTGGATGTTATTGCTCATAAGGACGCGAATCATTACATGATTGAGTGTAAATATCACAGTAATCAAGGTCGCTTTTGTGATGTGAAAGTTCCACTTTATATTCAGTCAAGATTTATTGACATTAAATCTGAATGGAAAAAGCAGGCAGAGCACCATTCAAAACAACATAAAGGTTGGGTTTATACTAATACTAGATTTACAACCGATGCTATTGATTACGGTACTTGTATGGGGTTAGGATTAACCAGTTGGGACTACCCAGCAGGAAAAGGACTGCGAGAACGGATAGATCGGTCAGGATTACATCCAATTACAGCGCTAACTACTTTGACTAGATATGAGAAGACACTTTTGCTAGAAAAAGGTATTATTGTCTGTGCAGAACTTCTTGAAAACCCAAGTATCCTAGAAAATATTGGAGTAACTGCAGTCAGAATAAAAAATATAGTAGGTGATCTAGAAGAAATATGCAAACCAGTTAATAAACTTGATAATGAAAAACGATAAAATACGAATTCACTTCTTAGGTGCAGCAGGTACTGTAACTGGTTCTAAATATTTAATTGATACTGGTGAAAGAAAAATTTTGGTCGACTGCGGACTATTCCAAGGTTTGAAAGAACTTAGACTAAAAAATTGGGAATATCCGCCGGTTTTGGTCAAAGAAATTGATCTGGTATTATTAACGCATGGTCACATGGATCACACAGGATATTTGCCACGATTGATTAATCAAGGTTTTAAAGGTCCAATTTTAGGAACGAATCCAACCCTAGAAATTGCTAAAATCATCCTCTACGATAGCGCTAAAATCCAAGAACAAGAAGCAGAGCGTGCGAATAAAGATGGATATTCTAAACATCATCCTGCTGAACCATTATATACTGAGAAGGATGTTGATAAAACTATTCCACATTTTAAAAGTGTTCCGCAAGCACAGTGGATTCAATTGTTCGAAGATATAAAAGTTCGATTCCAGTACAACGGACACATTTTGGGAGCGACCTTTATTGAACTAGATATAAACGGAAAGCGCTTCGTCTTTTCGGGAGATATTGGGCGAGATAATGACTTGCTTTTATATTCACCATTAAAACCAAAAAAAGCGGATGTGCTTTTTATCGAATCAACCTATGGAGGACGCTTTCATCAAGAAGAATTAGAAGCTATTCCAGAAATAGAAAAATTGGTAAATGAAACTATTAATAGAGGTGGAAGTCTTTTTGTTCCAAGTTTTTCGGTAGAACGAGCGCAGCTAATGATGTTTATTTTTTGGAAATTAGTCAAGGAAAATAAAATTCCAAAAGTGCAGATGATAATGGATAGTCCAATGGGTGCTGATGTTTTAGAATTATTCCAACGCACAAAAGACTGGCATAAGTTGGACTATGCTGAATGCGCCGAAATGTGTTCTTATTTTACCATAGTGAGCAGCTATCAGGAAACAATGGAATTGCGACATGATAAAAAGCCAAAGATTGTCATTGCTGGAAGCGGAATGCTAACTGGCGGGCGAATGCTCAACTATTTAGAGTCACAAGCAGAGTATGCTGAAAATACTTTGCTGTTTGTTGGGTATCAAGCGGATGGAACGCGGGGTAGAAAATTACTCGAAGGCGCAAAGGAATTGAAAGTTTACGGAAAATGGGTTCCTTTTAATATGCAAGTGGCAGAAATTGAAGGATTGTCAGCACATGCCGATCATGCAGAATTATTAGGTTGGATGAATAAGTTGAAAAAACAACCGCAGCGAATATTCATTGTTCACGGTGAAAAAGAAGGTGCAGAAGCGTTGCAAAGTGGAATTAAGGAAACCTACGGATGGAATTCTGAAATTCCTCAACTTTATAGTATTGAAGAAGTTTAGATTGTAGTTTTTAGAGATTTAAGGATAGCAGGAAACTCCACCTCTAATTTTGGTGGAGTTTTTAGGTATTTTTAGTCTAATTTTATAAATTAATCCGTCACTAATAAAGCGGTACTTAGCCTTACGACCTAGGTAATAAGTTTAGTACAAAATCAAATTTACATGTCTGAAACAACCGATAATCGCAAAATCTTTACACTCCTAGAAGTTTCTAGAAGTGTGCAGAGAACAATAGCCGAAAGGTATCAAAGTTCGTTTTGGGTTAAGGCGGAGATGAATAAACTTAATCATTATAGTCATTCAGGCCATTGCTATCCAGAATTAATAGAAAAACAGGATGGTAAAATTATTGCACAAATTAGATCGAATCTTTGGCGTGATGACTTTATAAACATTAATAATAACTTTATACGAACTTTAAGAGAGCCATTAAAGGATGGAATTAAAATATTATTTCTTGCAAGAATAAGTTTTGATCCTGTTTACGGAATTTCACTTCAGATTTTAGATATCGACCCGAGTTATACTTTGGGCGACTTACAAAAGGAAAAGCAACACACAATTCAGCAATTACAAGCTGAAGAATTATTTGCACTTAATAAAACACGAATGCTGCCATTATTACCTCAGAGAATTGCGGTAATTTCGGTAGCCACGAGCAAGGGATTTGTCGATTTTGCACAAGTATTGGATCATAATCCTTGGGGCTATAAATTTTTCCACTATTTATTTCCATCTATACTTCAAGGAGAGAAAGCTGTGGTGGGAATTATGTCGCAATTAAAGCGAATTGAAAAAGTGTGTGAGCATTTTGATGTTGTTGCTATTATTCGGGGCGGTGGCGGCGATGTTGGGTTATCGTGCTACAATAATTACGATTTATCAAAAGCTGTTGCGATGTTTCCTATTCCGGTAATTACAGGTATTGGTCACGCGACAAATGAGACGGTTTGCGAAATGGTATCTTACCAAAATGCGATTACACCAACGAAAATAGCAGAATTTCTGATTCAAAAATTTCATAACTTTTCTGTCCCTGTTCAAAAAGCCAAAGACTTAATCATTGATAAGTCAAACCGAATAATTAGCGAGGAGAAAACCAAATTGCAATCAGAAGTAAAATTATTTAGATCTGTAAGTGAAACAATTGTTCAGCGAAATCGAAATGCAATTGCTAATTCGACTAATATAATTATTCAGCAATCGCAATTTATGATTAAAACTAATTCGACATTATTGAAAGTTTATAATCAACAGATTTCTAAATCCTCTTCATTACATATAAAGGAGCAAACTGTTATTTTGAAACAGTTGCAGGACAGTTTCTTTATTCAATCGAAGTTGAGAGCAAAGCAGGAAAAATTGCAATTAGATAATCTGGAGAAGAATTTACGAAATTTAGATCCAGTAAATATTTTAAAGAGAGGTTTTAGTATTACGCGGCACAATGGAAAAGCTGTTACCGATATTGCTGAATTGGAAAGAGGACAAGAGATAGAAACACAAGTGTACAAAGGCAAAATAACAAGTGTCATAAAAAATTTAGAAAATGCAAAAGAAAACTAATTACGCAGATGCTTTTGAAGAATTAAAAGTAATTGTTTCCGAAATTGAAGAAGGTGAAATTTCTGTAGATCAGCTTTCTGAGAAAGTGAAAAGAGCTTCGGAATTAATAAAAATTTGTAAAGCCAAGTTGACTTCGACTGAAGAAGATGTGAATAAAATTCTAAAAGAATTGGAGAGTTAGAGTACGTATACTGTTCTAATTATTTTATATATTTTGAATGCACCTATTCTAATATTTTCGAGAATTATGAAAATTGGTGGAGTCTTGCGGCAGGGATAGAAACGGCATCCTTTGCTGCTGAAAAAAATTCATTATTTGCAATAAATCCTCGGATTTTCTGGAGAGCAAAAGACTTCTTAGCAGCAAAGATATAGTGAATAGCCCGGTTGTAGCTGTGAAGAATGAAACAGCTACAAGCTGCCCAAAAAAGAATACTGTAAAGTAAAAATATGTTTCTGAAAACATAATAAATTGTTGAGACGAATCTTTTTGTACGTAAATTATATAATATTTCTATTTGTGATATAAAGACTTGTCAGTCAATATCTCACTACATTTACATAGTAATCCTGATTTATAAAGAAAGCATTAAAATGAGTAATTTATCCAACCTTGCAGTCATTGGAAGTGGCCCAACTGCAATATATCTACTAAAATATATCTGTGATAATATAGCTGTTTTTCAAGATCATATTGATAGAATAACCTTTTTTGAAAAAGAGGAAATCTTAGGAATGGGAATGCCATACCACCCGAAAACTACTGATATTTACAATCTGGCAAACATCTCATCAGAGGAAATTCCGATGCTTCAGGAGTCCTTTGCCGATTGGCTCCGCACTCAACCGACTCCAGAATTACATAAATTTAATATTTACCAAACGCCGATTGATGATTCTGAAGTTTACAGTCGTGTAGCTTTGGGACATTATTTTGCAGAGCAGTTTCGGCAGTTGATAGCTTGTGTTGAATTTGCCGGAATACAAGTGAGAGAATATGTAAAATGTGAGGTTTCTGATATCTCGCAGAAAGTTGAAAACGAGTTAATTGTGCTAGATTGTAGTGGCGAGGAACATGTTTTTTCTGCAGTAATTATTGCCAATGGACATGAATGGAAGGGTGAGGACAATGTGGCCGCGGGATATTATGCGTCGCCTTGGCCCATTCATAAATTGATTCCCAAAGATGATGAGACTTATAATTTTCCAGTCGGGACTTTGGGAGCATCGTTAAGTGCTTTTGATGTAGTGACTTCCTTGACTCATCGTCACGGAGCATTTGCTAGAGTCGATAAAAAGTTGACTTATATAAAGAAGGAAAGCAATCCAGATTTCAAAATAGTTTTGCACTCTTCAGCAGGTTGGCTTCCGCATTTGCAGTATGAGCAACTAAAACCTATTCGAGAAATCTACCGCCACTTCAATCGAGCTCAGTTATTAGATTTAATAGATGACAAAGGTTTTATGTGCATCGAAGATTATTTTGATATATTATGTCGTCCGGCGTTAGTCAAGGCTTTTACAAGAGATAAACTTGATGAGGTTGTAGAAAGACTTCAAGAGCCAACTTTCAGTTTTAAAGACCTGGTGAAACTAATGTCTGAAAAACATAAATATGTGGATTCCTTTGAAGGAATGAAATTGGAGATGACCGTTGCTAAAAACTCTGTCTATAATAAAATTCCAATTTATTGGATGGAGACATTAGATGATTTGATGTATAGCTTAAATTACCATGCTGAATTACTTTCGGCCGAAGATCATTTATTTTTCCATAAAGAAATTACCTCATTTTTGATGAACGTGATTGCCGCGCTTCCATTGCAATCTGCAGAAATTTTGTTGGCTTTGCACGATGCTGACTGTATAGAAATGGTTTCGGGTAAAGTTAATTTTCCAGAGGATTCCTATAAAAATAATTCCACAAAAATTTCAATTGAAAAAAAAGATGGAAGTACACAAGAAATAGAATATAGATTATTTGTCAACTGTAGTGGCTCGACAAAGCTAGAAATTGAGGATTATCCTTTTAAATCCTTGGTAGAGCAGGGCATAGTGCGCAGCGCAACCGCTCTATTTGCGAATCCCACAAACGAAAAAATTACTGAGCATATCGGAGAATGCAATACTTTAAAGACCTCTGACGGCTTATTTCTGAAATTATCAGGTATCGACATCGATTCAAGTTACCGCACGATCAATAAAAATGGAAAGCCAAATAACTTTCTATATGATATCAATTTCAATCACACGAATGGATTACGTCCATATTCTTACGGATTGCAAGCTTGCAGCGCGACTAGTTTAATTTTGGTCGAATCACTACTAGCGGAAATCGTGAAAGGCAAAGATGTCAGTAAAAATATCGAAGATATCACTCGAATGTATGAGGCAAATGACGGACTATAATATTCTATAATTCGGTGATGTAAGCAGGTATAGAATATATCCTCAATAATATAAACTATCGAGAAAATTCTGTAAAAACTCACGGCGATTTTTCATTATTTTTATAAAACATAATTTAAATAATTATTAAAGTTTAAGTTCCATACTTAATACTGAAGATTTTACACTAGATAATTTCGCATTTTGTGTTGCTAAACTACAAAATCTCGAGAGATAAAAATTGTACTGATGCTTGTTGCAACGAAGGTCACGGGTAGTCAGGTTGTCGAAGTAGCTGTAATGGCGTATGTCCTTTCCACCCGTTCGGGCATACACATAAAGCCTACGTCTCCATTTATTAAGGGGAATCAGTCACACGTCAATAATCCAAGCATCGGTCAATTTTTTTTTCGTTTCGTCTATTTCCTTCAAATTTCCCCACATTTTATAGGATTTTTTTGGGCGGCTGCTTTGCACCGGGCCATCCACTATATCTTTGCTGCTAGAATTCCATTTTTTATAAAAAGATTAATGCTTAATTGATCTCTACAAGTTTTCGTAAGCAGCAAAGGATGCCGTTGCTGTCCCTGCCGCAAAACCCCATCCCACAACTAGCATTTTTTATTATAGAAATAGAAATCTTCCGAAGAATATTTTGTAGACAAATCTTCTAAAATCATCTATAATCTGCGAAATCCACGCTTGGGAATTTTAATTTTGTCCTTCCACAATTCTTGCAAAGAACTCTTTTTAAAAAATCAATAAAATTCACAATAAAATTTTAATCGTCTGACAATTAGTTTGTTGATAAATTTATATATTTGATTTAAAATCAGCAAATTCGCTTTTTAGATTAAATTATATCTGGTAAACGACTATCGCTTGAACTCTAATTTTCTGAAAAATTACTTTTGCAAAAGTAGTATGGGATTAAATAATATATCCAACGAGCTGTTGCTAAAAGTTCTCAATAATCACCAAATTCATTCTACATTATGGAGTTAAAAATCACGAATTTAAGCAAGACATATTCAAATGGCGTTCAGGCATTAAAAAATATTACACTTGATATTCCTCAAGGAATGTTTGGACTTTTAGGACCTAATGGAGCAGGTAAATCGTCACTAATGCGAACATTGGCAACTTTGCAACAAGCAGATTCTGGATCAGCAATGTTGGGGGATTTAAATCTTTTAAAAGATAAAGCCGAAGTGAGAAAAATTTTAGGCTATTTGCCACAAGAATTCGGTGTGTATCCAAAAGTGAGTTCTTATGTGATGCTCGATCATATTGCGACTCTAAAAGGAATAGCAAATAGCGGCGAACGCAGAGAATTGGTAGAATCACTTCTGAATAAAACTAATTTATGGCAAGTTCGAAATAAAAGCTTAGGCACGTATTCTGGTGGAATGAAACAGCGTTTCGGAATTGCGCAAGCATTAATTGGAGATCCAAAACTAATCATCGTAGACGAGCCCACCGCGGGCTTAGATCCTGCAGAGCGAAATCGCTTTCATAATCTATTGAGTGAAATTGGCGAAAAAACGATCGTTATTCTGTCCACACATATTGTTGACGATATTTCAAATTTGTGTAATAATATGGCAATAATCTGTCTAGGAGAAGTGGTTGCAAAAGGCAATCCTGTTGAATTAACCGAAGACGTGAAAGGTAGAATTTGGACAAAAGCGATTGAAAAAGATACTCTTGCTATTTATCAATCTGAATTTCAAGTAATTTCCACCCACTTAAAAGCTGGAAAAACAGTAATACACGTATTAAGCGACAACCAACCTGATGCTAGTTTTGAATCGTTTCCTGCCAACTTGGAGGATGTTTATTTTGCCGAAATCACCTCTCGTATGGCTACTATGACAGTGTGATGTTTAAGATAATCCTTTAAAAATCATCCGATTATGTTTAAAGAAATATTTTTATTTGAAATTAAATATAGAGTACGAAGACCTGCTACTTGGGCCTATTTTGGTATTTTACTTCTCTTTGGATTGATAATGGCAATTGGCGGAAATGGCCCATCGTCAGAAAAAACTTTTGTAAATTCTCCTGTTGCCATTGCAACGCTCTTATCTACGATCAGTATTTTTGGAATTATGCTTTCCAGCGCCATTATGGGCGTTCCTGTTTATAGAGATATTGAACATAAATCTGAAAATTACTACTTCTCATATCCAATAACTGAAAAGGGTTACCTACTTGGGCGTTTCTTCGGATCGCTAACAGTCCTTTTTATGATCAGCCTTGGTTTGCATTTAGGATTAATAATTGGTTTCTTGATTGGTCCTTATGCTGGTTATGTCGAAGCAGACCGTTTTACCACTTTTAATCTATGGCACTATCTGCAACCAACATTTATGCTATACTGGACAAACTTTTTCTTTGCAGGTTGTATTTTCTTTGCATTGGTAACTTTGACTAAAAGAGTAATGCTGGCATACGCTGGTGGAGCAATTCTTTTTATTACCTATTTGATTACTCTCACCTTAACGCAAGATATCGACAACAAGAATTTGGTAAGTTTACTAGACCCTTTTGGATTTGGATCTTACTTTAATATAATACGATATTGGACTCCGGAAGAACAGAATACGTTGACGGTACCTTTTGAAGGAATGTTAGTTTGGAACCGTATTTTGTGGATGGGTATAGGCCTTTGTGCTTTATTATTTACATTGTACAGATTTGATTTTCAGAAGTTTTTAAATAAAAATTATAGTTCGAAAAAGAAAAACGACAACTTAGATAAAGACAATGCCGACGCTGCTTTTACTAGAATTCCAACCGTATCTAAAGTATTTTCCACAAGTTTAAATATCAAATTATTATTCAATTTGGCATTTATGGAATTTAGAAATATCATCAGAGATAATTTCTTTATTGCCATTTTAATTGCAGCGGTTCTTTTCCTCTTTTTTGATGCGTGGTACGGAGCTCCAATGTATGGAACGCCATCTCTGCCACTTACGGTATATATGCTAGAAGTGAAAAATGGGAATTATATTGTTCTGATTTTTATTCTTATTGTTTTTATGACAGGCGAGGTGCTTCATCGCGAGCGCAGCGTAAACTATGACCAAATATTTGGCGCTTTACCTTTGCCAAATAGCTTGGTTTATGGTTCAAAATTTTTGGCTCTGATGATGGTTAGCTTCGTATTAGTTACCATAATCTTGATTAGTGGCGTGTTTAATCAAGTGATTAAAGGCTACTTTAATTTTGAATTTGAAAAGTATTTTATCGATTTATATTTGATAGAATATCCTAAATATATCACGTTTATTTTACTCGCTTTTTTCGTGCATTCTTTGGTTACCAAAAAATTTATCGGCCACGTAATTGCGATTGCAATTTGGTTGTTGCTTTTCGGATTAAATACCTTGGGAGATGTCGACAATAATTTATATTTATATAGCTATTCCCCAAATTATATAGTTTCTGACATGAATGGATTTGGACATTTTGCCGAAGCACTTTTTTGGTTTAGAACATATTGGTTGGCTTGTGGCGGCGTTCTCTTAGTAATTGGATATCTATTCTGGAAGCGTGGAACTGATTCAGGTGCAAATGCACGTTGGCAAGTAGCTAAAGAAAGAATGAATGGGAAAACAATTTCGGCGTTAACTATTTTGCTAGTAATTTTTATCGGTTCAGGTGTATTTATAAATTACAACACCAAAACTTTAAACAACTACAAAACCGTAAAACAAACAAAATTAGCAACTGCAGAGTATGAAAAACTGTTGAGCAAATATGACCGAATCGCGCAACCAAAAGTGATTGATGTAAAATTAAATGCCGACCTTTTTCCAGAAACTAGATCGGCAAAAATGAAAGTCACTTACAAGATTGTAAATAAGTCAAATCAGACGATTGACTCATTACATCTTAATTGGGGGGCAGAAGGTTTATTAAAAAAGAAAGTAGACTCTTTTACTATTGATGGTAAAACACCAAAACTTGTTAAACGATACGACGAATTTGGATATGAAATTTATGCTTTTGACAAGCCTCTTAAACCTAAAGATACGGTGACGATGGTATTAAATGTAGCTACTTTCTACAAGGGTTTTCCAAATGAAGGTACTGCAGCAGAGATTGTTTACAACGGAACTTTCTTGAATAATGATTTTTTTCCGTCATTTGGCTACAATTCCGATCGCGAATTAACAAGTGATCAAGACCGTAAAAAATACAATTTACCAAGTAAAGATTATTCCTCGCCTGTGCAAAGCGATGCGTGGGGACTCAGCAACTTGTTTTTCAATGATGACGCTGACTACGTTAGGTTTGAAGGAACAGTGAGTACTTCCGCAGATCAAATTGCAGTATTACCGGGCTACTTACAAAAGAAATGGATCCAAAATGGCAGAAATTACTTCAAGTATAAAATGAACGATGAATTAATATTTTTCTTCAATATTTCTTCTGCAGCATACAAAATTCATCGAGAAGTATGGTCAGGTAAATCAGGTGAAAAAGTTAATATCGAGATTTTTTATCATCCAACTCATTCCTACAATATAAATAGAATTGTGAATAGTGTAAGAAAATCTATGGATTACTACACCGAGAATTATGGACCTTTTCAATATACTCAGATGAGAATTTTGGAATTTCCCCGGTATTCAACCTTTGCGCAATCATTTCCGAATACAGTACCATTTTCCGAAAGTTTCGGATGGGTAGGTGATTTTAGCAATCCTAATGACTTGGATTATTTGTTTACAGTCACAGCACACGAAGTCGCGCATCAGTGGTGGGGACATCAAGTGACACCAGCCTTTACGAGAGGTTCCAATCAAATTTCTGAATCTATGGCGGAGTATTCTTCATTAATGGTAATGAAAAAAGAGTATGGAGTTGATGCGATGCAAAAATTTCTAAACGATGAATTAAATACGTATTTACGAGGACGAGCTAATGAGGGTAAATTTGAAAAAACGCTAGTAGATAATGATAACCAAGCCTATGTTTGGTATCAAAAAGGAGGATTGATTCTATATGGACTGCAAGATCTAATCGGAGAGAAAAAGTTGAATAATTCGTTCAAATCCTATATGGAAGCCGCACGTTTTAGACCCAAAGCACCTTATACAACAACTTTGGAATGGTATGATTATATGAAAGCAGCGACCCCAGATTCGTTGCAATACTACCTAGAAGACAGTTTCAAAAAGATTACACTTTATTCCAACAAAATCACTAAAGCATCTTATAAGAAGCTTGAAAAAGACAAATATGAAGTAAATGTAGAAGTCGAAAGTTACAAAAGTTATTTTGACGGAAACGGTAAGTTGACTAGCCACGGCACTAAATCAAACTTATTGGAGATTGGAATTTTTGATACTGATCTTAAAAATAAAGATGGGATTACTAAGAAGTCTCCAATTATACTCGAAAAAATTTGGGTAAAACCTGGAAAATCAACGTTTACTTATATTACAACAAAAGTTCCGCTCAAGGCAGGTATTGATCCCTATAATAAGATGATCGATCGCGTTCCTGATGATAATGTCCTTGACATAGACGCTTTATAATGTAGCACTAACGTATTATTTACACACTTAGATGTTAATCTGATTTATTCACAGTCTTCGCAAAATTCAGATATTATATTGTAAGATTTTATAATGAAAACGTATTGCAGTAAGATAATGTTGAAGTTGTAATAATTATTTCAACAGTATTTTTTAGAATTTATTATCATAATTGCAACGATATTCCTTGTCAATTCGAACGCTATTTCTATGTTATCGCTATTAGAAAGTATAATAGATGTTTTAAAGTCTTTTTTGAAGAAGTACAAGGCACAGTTCTCGTGATATAATCCAGTAGCTTCCATACAAAGAACCAAATCAACCTGCTCTTCTTTGTGATTATTATTATTAATCCACGCTTACATGTCTTTAAATATACGAACGGTATTCACAAAGGATCTGCTTGAGATCACTTTTAACTTCTGTACATCACAATTACGGACATGCAGACGTCCATTTTGCTACTAGCGACATTAAGTCCTACACAATATTTTAAATATTCAACGTCTCTGTCTTAGTATTGAAAACGAAAGATTATATGTGTTTTTGCTCATGATTGTACAACATCTATTCTAAGATAATAGTGCTTAAGTACTTATTGAAACTTGTATGTAATAAAATTATGTGGATTTACCTATTCGTCGATATCTTTAAAATGTATCTTGCCTGACCATAATTATTCAACTTTGTTTTGTTTTCAATCATTGACTTCCTAAAGAAAATAATACTATCATTTATACTAAAACAAAGATATGAGCCTGACCTTAAGCCAAATTATAATCTCAACTTTTACGAAAACGTTCTGGCGAAAGGGCTCGCCCAAATCAAACACCCCGCCCTTCGGGCACCCCTCTTGAAAAAAGGGAATTTAAAAAACGAAAATCCCAATTCAGACGATGCTGAATTGGGATTTTTATATGAGTTCAATTCTTATAATTTATGATATTCTCAGAAAATTATTTCACTAAATTTTTGAGATGTGCCCATTGTTTCAAAGCAGATCTAGCCTCGACCGCTGGATATCCAAGCATTGTTTTGCCTGCTTCGACATCGCCTGTAACGCCTGAGCCCGCGCCAATAATAGCGCCATCGCCAATAGTCGTGTGATCTTTGATAGACGCGCTACCACCGATAATCACGCCATTGCCAAGTGTAACCGAGCCCGCAAGACCGCTGTGGCCCGCCATAATGCAAAATTTACCCAAAATACTATTGTGACCAATCTGAACCAAATTGTCGATTTTGCAGCCGTCACCCAAAATTGTCGAACTAAACTTTCCTCTATCAACGCTTGAATTTGCACCGATTTCGACATTATTTCCCAAAACTACATTCCCAATTTGAGGAACTTTCATCAGCCCAGTTTCGGGACAAGGCACGAAGCCAAAACCGTCCGCACCAATTGTCGAGTTGGGATGAAGAATGCAATATTTGCCAACGTGACATCTTTCACGGACAACCGCGCCAGGCCAAATTGTGGTGCCATCGCCAATTGTACATTCGTCAAGGATAGTGACATTTGGATATATAGTCGCGTTTTTTCCAATCGTGGCTTTTGGTCCGATATAAGAATTAGCACCAATCCGCGTGCCTTCGCCAACGCTTGCCGAATGATGCACGACCGCCGTGGGATGAATCAATTCGTCAAAAAGCGGTGGAGCAGGAGCAAAGAGGTTGAGGAGTTTTGCCATCGCAATTTCGGCATTCTTTACCTTTATAAAAAATCGGTTTTCGCCAGGTTCGATGGAAATATCGTGGTTTACAATCGCCGCCGAAGCTTTGGAGTTCGCCCACAATTTCTCGTACTTTTTGTGTCCTATAAAAGAGATCTGATTGACAGTTGCTAATTCTAACTGCTCTGCCGAATGAATTTCGTTTGTGGTTGTACCAACAATTTCTCCAGCAACCGCTTGGTTAATTTCTTCTATCGAATATGATTTCATAAATGCGTATTATTTAGGGAATAAGTAATCGTATTATTTTTTTGCAACAGCCAAATATAGAATTTTCTTAAACTATCGAGTAGAAACTGCCGCTTTTATTTGAGTTTAGAGCACTTCTGCTGTTTGTAGAAGACTATTCATCTTCGTTTTTCTGTCCCATCATCATCAAATATGCTTTCAGGAAACCATCAATATGTCCGTTTAATACCGCTTCCGAATCGCTTGTTTCGTGACCTGTCCGTACATCTTTTACCAATTTGTAAGGATGTAAAACGTAGTTTCGGATTTGCGAACCCCATTCGATTTTCATCTTATTAGCTTCGATTTCGTCACGCAATGCTTGTTTCTTTTTCAGTTCGATTTCGTATAACTGCGATTTTAGCAATTGCATCGCTTTGGTTTTATTATCCAATTGCGAACGTGTTTCGGAGTTTTCGATGATGATTCCAGTTGGATGGTGGCGCAGACGTACCGCCGTTTCAACTTTATTTACGTTTTGACCTCCCGCACCGCTCGAGCGCATCGTTTCCCAAGAAATATCTGAAGGATTGATGTCGATTTCGATAGTATCATCGGCAAGTGGATAGACGTAAACAGAAGCAAAAGAAGTGTGACGCTTGGCATTACTATCAAAAGGAGAAATTCGAACAAGACGGTGCACGCCATTTTCACCTTTTAGATATCCAAAAGAATAATCGCCTTCAAATTCGAGAGTAACGGTTTTAATTCCCGCAACCTCGCCGCCTTGGAAGTTTAGTTCTTTGATTTTATAGCCTTCTTTTTCGCCCCACATCATATACATACGCATCAGCATTTCGGCCCAATCGCAACTTTCTGTTCCTCCAGCTCCAGCGGTAATTTGGACAACAGCACTTAAGCTATCGCCTTCGTCGCTAAGCATATTTTTGAATTCTATATTCTCGAGATGAGTATTTACGCGGTCATATTGCTCGTCAAGTTCTTCGGCAGAAAGTTCACCTTCCTTATAAAACTCATAAGCAAGCTGAAGTTCGTCCGATAATTCGACGCCTTTTTCATATCCTTCGACCCATTGTTTTTTTGTTCGAAGATTTCTAACAAGGATTTCGGCCTCTTTGGCATTGTTCCAAAAGTCTGGCGCAAAGGTCTTTTCCTCTTCATTGGTAATTTCTACAAGCTTGGCATCAATGTCAAAGATACCTCCTCAACGCACCAAGACGCTCTACAATACCTTTGATTTGTTCGGTATTTGTCATAAATAATGTAATTTTGTTTTTCACAAAAATAGCATTTCATTTTTATAGTATGGAAATAAATTTAATAAGCGATACAGTTACAAAGCCTTCGAACGAAATGCTTCAATTTATGTTTAACGCAAAGGTAGGAGACGATGTCTATAAGCAAGATCCAACGGTGATCGAACTGGAGACTCGTGTTGCAAAAACCTTTGGAATGGAAGCCGCGCTTTTCTTTCCTTCGGGAACAATGGCAAATCAGACGGCAATAAAAGTT